>JAFZSS010000201.1 GCA_017619255.1 Muribaculaceae bacterium | reverse complement strand
TCATGTTGTCGCCACCAATGTCATCGGCACTGCTGAGGCCGTTGGTCGCGACAACGCCATCGACCTGGGTAACCGGTTTGTGGAACGCTTCACTGACCGCGCCGTGGAACTGCTCAAAGGAGGCGTCGACCAACAACTCCCACACGAGGTGAGCTGGAGTGAGACTGCAATCAAGGAAAACGCGATATATCATCAATATATCTAACATAGTTTAAACTGATACTTTAAGTTGGTAAAATTGTGTATTTTTAACAAATTCATTAGATTTAATCATTTGATTATAAACAATTAAATACACAAAATATAAAGTAATCATTTAGAGATGCCCAAATTCGCCGAAACATTGCTGCCATTGTCGTTACCTGGCACCTACACCTATAGTATTCCCGAAGGAGTAAAACTCTCCATCGGCATGCGCGTGCTGGTACCTTTTGGCCGCAAAAAAATCTTCACAGCCATCGTGGTGTCATTGCACGACAATGAGCCAAAGGGATATGATGTGAAGAGTATTTTGGGCACCCTTGATGACAAACCCATCCTGCGGCATCCCCAATTAGAGTTCTGGCAATGGATCGCCGACTATTACCTGTGCACAATGGGCGAGGTCTATAAAGCCGCCGTGCCCTCAGGGCTTAAAGTCGAGAGTGAGACGATCATCAGCGTCAATCCAGACTTTGAGGAGAGTGAGCCTGGACAGTTGACCGACCACGAGCGAGTAATTCTGGATTTCACTTCCCAGCGTGGACGCGTCCAGATTGCCGAAATTGCCAAGGCAACTGGATTCAAAACCGTAGAACGAAATGTCAGCCACTTGTTGGACATCGACGCACTGCATGTAAGTGAGCGTGTAGTAGACAATTACCGTCCCAAAACCGAGGCTTGTGTGCGCCTCGCCGTGGGTCGCGATGACGAGCAGGCCCTGCATCAATACTTTGACCAGCTCAAGCGGGCTCCCAAGCAGGAGACCCTGCTGCTGGCCTACCTTGACATGTCGCGCTGGCTGCAGAGTGGTGATGTGCGGGAAGTAAGCAAGGAAAACCTGCTCAAGCGTGCTGGCGTTAGCGGAGCAGTACTGAACGAGGCGGTGAAACGCGGCCTGTTTGAGATCTATAAAAAGGAGATTAACCGTTTTGCCGAGTTAGGAAGCATCCTCGAGGAGCCACCCAAATTGAGCGACGAGCAGCAGCGAGCATACAACGAGATACATCAATCGATGCGCCAGCATGCCATCACCCTGCTGCACGGCGTGACCAGCAGCGGCAAGACATCGGTCTATATGCACCTCATTGCCGACGCGTTAGGATTGGGCAAACAAGTACTCTATCTCGTGCCCGAGATTGCACTGACCACTCAGCTGACGCGCCGATTGAGGCGTGTATTTGGCGATAAGTTGCTGATTTATCACTCCAAGTTCAGCGACAACGAGCGTGTTGACATCTGGAAAAAGTTGTTGGACACGAGTGAGCCGTGCGTGGTGATTGGCGTGCGCTCATCTGTTTTCCTCCCCTACTCTAACCTCGGCCTGGTCATCGTGGATGAGGAGCATGACAGCAGTTACAAGCAGCAAGACCCTGTGCCCCGCTATAACGGCCGCAACGCCGCCCTGATACTTGCCCGAATGCACGGCGCCAAGACCGTATTAGGCTCTGCCACACCAGCCATTGAAATCTATTATCATGCCCTGGCAGGTCATTACGGCTTGGTCAAGCTGCTCACACGCTTCGGCGACATCCAGATGCCTGATGTCAAGGTCATCGACACCATCGATGCCCGCAAGCGCCGTGAGATGAGCGGTCTGTTCAGTAACGAGCTAATCGATGACTGCCGCAATGCGCTCAAGCAGGGCGAACAAGTCATCTTGTTCCAGAACCGCCGCGGTTATTCGCCCATGATAAGGTGCAAGGAGTGCGGATCAGTCCCCAAGTGCGAAAACTGTGATGTCTCCCTGACCTATCACAAACACAGCCGTAGCCTCGTGTGTCACTACTGCGGTTATGCCATCCAACTTCCCGACCTGTGTCCTGCCTGCCAATTACCCGGCCTTGAAATCATCGGTTACGGCACCGAGCGCATCGAGGACGACATTGAGGCCCTGTTTCCCGGCGAGAAAATCTCTCGCATGGATCTTGATACCACGCGCAGCAAGAACAGCTATGACCGCATCATTGACGAATTTTCCAACCACCGCACCAACATCCTCGTAGGCACCCAGATGGTGACTAAAGGACTGGACTTCGACGCCGTGAGCATCGTAGGCATCCTCAATGCAGACACGATGATCAATTTCCCTGACTTCCGCAGCCATGAGCGCGCGTTTGACATGTTGGAGCAGGTGTCAGGACGAGCAGGCAGGGCTCATAAGCAAGGCACAGTCATCATCCAGACAAGCCAGCCCGACCACGATGTCATCAAATTTGTGCAAGCCCATGACTATGAGGGCTTTTATCAACATGAACTGGCTGACCGGAAGAAATTCGGCTATCCCCCTTTCACCAAAGTCATCAACATCTACCTCAAACACCGCGACGATGCCACGGTAGGCGAACTCGCAATCCGTTACAGCAACATGCTGCGCCAGGTCTTCGGCACGCGCGTCCTCGGTCCGATGGCGCCATTCATCGCCAGGGTGCAGAACCTGTACATCCGCCAGATCACCCTCAAGATGGAGACCACCGCTTCGATGACCAAAGTCAAGAACATCCTGCGCAATCTGTACGAGCAGATGCTCGCTGCCGACAGCCGCATGAAGTCCGTCCGCCTCTACTACGATGTAGATCCTGTATAACACCTTGCAGGGTGCAATACTCCGGCAACGACACAGTCACGCCACCCAGCTGAATTAAAGAAGGGTGTTTTAAGGAAATTTTTCTTTAATGTGCTCTCTAATTGATTTTTTTGGAGTAATTTTGTGCCCGATTTCCAAGAACAAGTTTAACACGAATAAAAAGATATAGTAAACAGCATGACACTGATAGACGGAAAAATGACTGCCGCAGCCATCAAGGAAGAAATCAAAGCCGAGGTGGATCAGAGGATAGCCGCGGGCCAAAAACGCCCGCATCTGGCTGCCGTGCTCGTGGGACACGACGGAGGCTCGGAGGCCTATGTGAAGAATAAGGTGATTGCCTGTGAAAAGTGCGGATTCAAATCGTCACTCATCCGCTTGGACGAGGATACTACCGAGGAACAGTTGCTGGATTGCATACGCGGTTTAAACAACGACCCTGATGTTGACGGTTTTATTGTTCAACTGCCGTTACCAAAACACATTGATGAGCAGAGAGTCATTAATGTCATCGATTACCGCAAGGATGTTGATGGCATCCACCCCGTGAATGCCGGCCGCATGGCCCTAGGCCTGCCGTGCTTTATTTCAGCAACACCGCTGGGCATCATCACCCTGCTGCAACGCTACCAGATTCCCACCTCGGGTAAGAAGTGTGTTGTGCTGGGCCGCAGCAACATCGTGGGCAAACCCATGGCCCAGCTCATGTTACAAAAGAATTATGGCGACTCGACGGTAACCGTGTGCCACAGCCATTCAGCGACACTGAAGGACGAATGCCGCGCTGCCGACATCATCATCGCAGCTATCGGCCGTCCTGACTTTGTCACTGCCGACATGGTAAAGGAGGGTGCTGTTGTCATTGATGTGGGCACTACCCGCGTTCCCGATGCCAACAGCAAAACAGGTTTCCGTTTGAATGGTGATGTCAAATTTAACGAGGTCGCTCCGAAGTGTGAATACATCACACCCGTTCCCGGTGGTGTGGGTCCCATGACCATCTGCTCACTGATGAAGAACACCCTTGCAGCCGCCAAGAAAGAAATTTATTCGAATTAAGACACAATTATCAAAAGAAACTGCCACGGGCAACATGCTCGTGGCAGTTTTTGTATTCTCATAGATGGCTAACGCCTGAAACTAACGACATTAATCGAAGACGCCTTCGACGGCATCGTCTTGACCGCCGCCACCGCCGCCATCGCCATCGTCTCCGCCACCGCCGCCACCACCATGATGCCAGCCACCGCCACCGGTTCCGGCATAGCCGCCAAGCTCGTCACCGCAGGCGTTAAAGTCCTTCGGGAACTCAAACTTGGTACTCTGCTTATATGGCAAAGCCTTATCATCATAAATCCACTTCATGAAATAACCCAGAATGGGGAGTGCCGCTTCGGCTCCCTGTCCCATCGCCATGCTGTTAAAGTGAATGTAACGCTCCTCACCACCGACCCACACGCCAGTTACCAGTTCAGGCGTGAAGCCCATGAACCAACCATCGCTGTGGAAGTTGGTGGTACCTGTTTTGCCGCCCATATCGGCTGTGATGCCGTAGGCATAACGCAAACGCGCACCCGTACCGCTGTTGACAACCTCGAGGAGCATCGAGAGCATCTTCAGATAAGTATCCTCGCTCATGATTTCAGTCTGGTTGCCCGTGAACTCGGCGAGCACATTACCTCGGTTGTCGGTAATGCGAGACACATAGACCGGCTCAACACGCATACCGCCGTTGGCAAAAGCCGAATAGGCGGCGACCATCTCACGCAGCGAGATCTCACATGCGCCCAAGCTCAAGGCCGGCACAGGATCAAGATAACTGGTAATACCGAAGCTG
Source organism: Muribaculaceae bacterium (assembly GCA_017619255.1). Classification (GTDB taxonomy): domain Bacteria; phylum Bacteroidota; class Bacteroidia; order Bacteroidales; family Muribaculaceae; genus Sodaliphilus. The sequence goes on along the minus strand of JAFZSS010000201.1, from coordinate 12,296 downwards.
TGCATCCATTTCGCGAGTTCCTCGGGAGTCATGGTGTAATAGCCATTGCGCTCAATCCAATTCTCGCGTGTGCCACGCATAAAACCAGCCGAAATCCAGTTCTTGGAGTAAGTCAACGCCTGTTTCAAACTCATCGCGCCTCCACTACCCTCATTGGCAGGGTTATACACCTCATTGTGCCAAATGATATTTGGAGCGCCACCGGGGCGTGTCGAGCAAGGGGTCAAGCCACCGAACTCGATAGCCTGGGAATAAACGAAGGGTTTTACGGTCGAACCGATTTGACGGCGACCTGTCGATACCATGTCATACTTGAAGAAACGGAAATTGGGACCGCCGACATAAGCCTTGACAAAGCCTGTCACAGGATCCATCGACATCATCGCGCAACGCAGGAACGACTTGGTGTAGAGCAGGGAGTCGAGCGGAGACATCTGGGCATCAAAACCGCCCTCGTAGTTGAACAAGTGCATCTGCACCGGCTTCTTGAAGTTCTCCATAATCTCGGCATCACTCATACCCTCATTCTTGAGCACACGGTAACGCTCGCTGTGTCGGATTGCCGCATTAATCAGAGCCTGCTTACCCGCGCTTGACAGCTCTTGCTTGTTGTTGGTGTAAGGGTTCTTGGTTCCTCCACGCTCACGCAGGAAGGCCGGCTGCAGCGTCTTGCTCATGTGCTTCTGCACTGCCTTCTCGGCATACTCCTGCATGCGAGAGTCGATGGTGGTGTAGATTTTCAAGCCATCGGTATAGATATCATAATGTGACCCGTCAGGCTTCGTGTTTTTGTTGCACCAGCCATACAAGGGATTCACATCCCATGCCACCGAGTCATCAATAAAGGCCTGTTGGTTCCATGACGGATAGTCCTTGCGATTGGGCTTTTTGGCAGACATCACGCGTCGCAGTTCCTCGCGGAAGTAAGGTGCCGGTCCGTCATTATGGTCAAGTTTCTGGAACTTGATCACCAGGGGTAATGTCTTGAGTTGCTCACATTCGGCTTCGCTCAGGTATCCTGACTTAACCATTTGCTCAAACACCACATTGCGGCGTTGACGAGTGCGCTCGGTGTAGCGCACGGGGTTATAGTAAGACGGGTTCTTGCACATACCCACAAGAGTGGCGGCTTCCTGGATGTTCAGGTCTTTGGGGTCTTTATCAAAATACACCCTCGAAGCCATCTTGATGCCCACTGCATTATTGAGGAAGTCAAACTGGTTGAAATACATCTTGATGATCTCATCCTTGGTGTAATAGCGCTCGAGCTTAACGGCAATGACCCACTCGACGGGCTTTTTCAAGGCACGCTCGAAGATGTTGTGCGATTCAGGCGAATACAACTGCTTGGCCAGCTGCTGCGTGATAGTACTGCCACCACCCGCACTCTTTTGCCCCATAAGAACACGCTTGACAATAGCACGCCCAATGGCCTTGACATCAACGCCCGAATGCTCATCAAATCGAGCGTCCTCGGTAGCGATCAACGCTTGTGTCAGGTAGGGCGACATCTCGTCAAAGTCGACATAGATGCGGTTGCTGCGGCTACGGTAATAACGGCCCATCTCCACGCCATCGGCACTGTAGATTGTCGAAGCGAACTTGTCGGTGGGATTCTTCAGCTGGTCAATAGGCGGCATGTATCCGATTACCCCATTGTAAATCAAGACGAACAGCAGCGCCAGCAGACCGATGATGGCTGCAAACCATGTCCACATCTTGCGGACGATGCCGCGGCGTTTGTTTTTTTTCTTCTTTCCAGTAGTCTTTTCGCTCATATGCAGTGTTTAGTTGTTTTCTTAATATATTGTTTAACAGCCACTTGAACCCTTCAGTCAATTCAATCAGCAGTTTATAATCTGCAAATATAATAAATAGTTTTTAGTTGCCAGTTTCAAGTTATCAGTTTTTTTATTATTACCTTTGCATTTATGCAATATGTCGGTGAACTGATTTCGATAGGTGTCGCCTTCTCATGGACAGCGACAGCGCTCTTGAGCGAGTTTGGCAGCAAGCGCATGGGCAACTTGACGCTCAACCTGATGCGCATGGTCATCACACTCGTTTTCTCAGCCATCATGTTCTGGATCATCACAGGATCTCCGATGCCCGCTCACGCCAGCACCGAGGCTTACCTGTGGATGATGCTGTCGGGATTAGTGGGATATGTCATCGGAGACTTCTGCCTGTTCCAGTGCTATATCATCATCGGTTCCAAATTCGGCCAGTTGTTCATGACGCTAGCCCCCATTGCCGCAGCCATCACCGCATGGCTCACACTGGGTCAAGAAATCCGTCCTCAAGCCATGCTGGCGATGCTTGTAACCCTGGTCGGCATCGCCATCAGCGTGCTTGGCCGCGGCGACGGCCACAAGCTGTCGTTGAAACTCCCCTTGGCCGGTGTGCTGTTTGCTATCGGTGCCGCCGTGTGTCAAGGCGTGGGGCTCGTACTGAGCAAAATCGGGATGAACCACTACGAGTCCTCTCTCACTACCGCTATGGCAGGCTGGATGTTGCCGTTCCACGCCAATTTCTTTCGTTGCGTCGCGGGTGTCCTCGGCTTTTCGGTGCTGATGATGTTTCGTGAGGGTTTTTCTCCTTTATGCAAGGGCATACGGGACCGCAAGGGCATGGCCGCCGCTGTGGCAACGACCATTTTCGGACCATTCGTCGGTGTGGGAGCATCGTTGCTTGCCGTTCAATATACCGCAGCCGGCATTGCCAGCACACTGATGGCACTGACGCCCATCATCATTATCTTGCCTGCATGGTGGATATTCAAGCAACCCATCACCGCCAAGAGCATCCTTGGTGCCGTTATCTCGGTCATCGGCGTATCACTGTTCTTCCTGTTGTAGTGTGTCCTCCTGCAATAAAATCTTTCCATTCATAAAAAAGCATCCGACCCATTTATGGATCGGACGCCTGATGGGGATGGAAATCACTCTTTAGCTTTAGGCGGATATTTTTCGTTCATTTCCTCTTGGGTGACTTCGAACAGTGTTACAGTTTTTCCTGACTTGGTTCCATTAATCACCATGCGGAATCCCTTACCCTCGTTAGAGCAAGCCTGCATGAAGTCCTTCATACCAGAGCCTTCAAAGAATTCGGCTTTCATGGGCTCAGCAACAGCCGACAGAGCCGCGCCAATGAATGCGCTTGATAAATCTAATTCAGACTCGTCGTTTGTTACCTCAACCTGAACAAAGTCATCGACAATGTTCACATCAGTCATCTGCATGCCACCGCCTAAATCCTCAGGCATCTCGCCCTTGAAACCTTCAACATAATAGTTCAAATCGTGTTCAGCACAACTGACGAAGACCATCGAGAAAAACATCAAACACAGGCTCAATAAAGTTATTTTTTTCATAATCGCATTGCCCTGGGATTTGTGTCGGGCACAACCTTAAAATATTAAACTGCAAAATTATTCAAGAACACAGACCCCAAAGGGCTACAGTCACCGGATCCACGGCCGCAATACACATACAGACAGCGGACAATGCCAACAACAGCACCGCAAATTTACAAAATATTTTTTTATAATTAAAATTATTTTAGGCAAACTTTATCATCCTCATGGTGATATTACTATTTCACGCATTATCCATCAACATGCGCTTGAATGCCGTGAAGCCGTTAGGCATCTTCACCACTCGCATCTTGCCGCCCATGAAGCGTGCCAACTGTGCAGGCAACGGCACGGATTCTCCCGTTATGCCCTCCATGAGTGTCTTTAATTTGGCAGGATGAGCCGTAGCCAGCGTGATGCCGGTTTCACCAGGCTGCAGGTCCTCGCCCATGGCGCGGTAAGCCACTGCAGTATGCGGGTCAAGCAGATAGCTCTCGTTACGGTAGGTTTGCTGAATTGTCTCGATAATCTGGTTGTCATCATAACTATAGGCATGAATGTGACGGCAAATGTTCTCGTGACTGCCCAGAAGTTCCACCACGCGGGCAAAGTTGTTCGGGCATCCCGCATCGAGCGCGGGTGCGATACTATACTGAGTGGGCTTGGGTGTGAAGACACCCGTCTTGACATAGTTATAGAAGATGTTGTTCTGATTCTCGACACTGATGAAGCGCTTCACCGGCAGCCCCATCTGATGGGCCATCAATCCGCTGGTCAGATTGCCTAGATTTGAGCAAGGCACAGCAAAGACAAGGTCGCTCACTTTCTGGCGTTGAAGCAACTGGGTGTAAGCCCAAAAATAATAGATCATCTGCGGCACCAAGCGGGCGTAATTGATTGACATGGCACTGGTGAGACGCATGACCGCATTGAGTTCAAGGTCCATAAAGGCTTCCTCGACCAGCGACTTGCAGTCATCAAATGTCCCGTTGACCTCAATCGCCGTGACATTGCCACCGAGCGTAGCAAACTGTGTTTTCTGTATTTTGTTGACCGCATCCCTGGGGTAAAGGACATAGACTTTTACTCCCGGCATACCCCAAAAACTGTTAGCCACGGCACTGCCTGTGTCCCCACTCGTGGGAACAAGCACATTGAGGGTATTCCACTCGGGATGGCGCGTGCGATAATAGTCAAGTAGTCTCGACATGAAGCGGGTTCCGACATCCTTGAAAGCCATCGTGGGACCATGGAAGAGTTCCAGAACATAGTTACCGCCTGCAGTCTTGATAAGTGGTATCTCAAAATCAAAGGCACTGAAGACGATATCGTGCAGCACATCCTCGGGGACATCACCCTTGAGCGCAAAAGCGGCGATGGCATAAGCCATTTCCTGCAATGACATGGCGCTCATGTTGCGTATGAATGCCTGAGGCAGCCGCGGCAGACTGTCAGGGATGTACAGGCCGCCATCGGGGGCGAGCCCCTTGGTCACCGCCTGCTCCAGACTCGCGGTATGCTGATAATAATTTGTGCTGTGATATAACATTGCCCGTAATTAGTCAATGATGACGGTGCCGGGTGCAGCAGGATTGAAAGTGTTCTTCACCCAAACAGGGATGTGCTTCATTGCCACAGGGGCTATGGTAGGGGGATAGATGACCTTGGCACCGGCATCACACATCTCTTGAGCCTGGGCATAAGTCATCTGCGGGATGACGGTTGCATCGGGATGCGTGCGCGGGTCGGCAGTCATGAAGCCGTCGACATCGGTCCAAATCTCCAGTGCCTCGGCATCAAGCAAAGTGGCAAGAATAGCAGCTGTGTAGTCGCTGCCTCCTCGTCCCAGATTGGTCACATCGCCTGTGGCCTTGTCACGCGATATGAAACCCTGAGCCACATGCACGCCCCCGTCAATGGCGGCAAACTCCTCCTTGACGAGTCGCCCGGTTTCCTCCCATTCGAGGACACGGCCAGCGCCGTCGGGAACAGTGCGCATGAAGTTGAGGGACAGATGGGGCACTCCCCCATCAAACATACCCGCCACAATGGCCGAAGAAAGAATCTCACCGTGTGCGACAATGGCATCACACACACGCTCAATCTCCTTGACAGGCATGTGGGGGTTGGTAGCCAAAGCGAGGTAATAAGGCTTGAGGCTGTCGTCGATGAAACGGTCGATGGTCGCATGGACCTCCTCGCGCATAGACTCGATGACGACACCGTCGATGGCATCATGATGACGCTTTCGCGCTGCCTCAAGTGTATCCAAGCAAGAGATATCGCGCTGCTGCGCTTGCTCGCACATGGCCAGCAACTGATTGGTAAAACCACCCATCGCCGAAACCACCACCACAACAGGTTCAGGCTCAGCCTTAACGATATCCCTAAGGTTGAGCAAACTCTCAATGGAACCCACCGAGGTTCCGCCAAATTTCATCACTTTCATTGCTATCCGGTCTTGTGTTTATTATATAACGAGAAAAGCCTCGTTTTATTGAGTCAAAATTGCAGTTATTCACTATCGTGACATTGGGGAGCGACGCATTTTTTAAATGAAATAGTCGGTAGTATCGTAAATATTATTAAATTTGCGACATGAACGAGTTAGAACAGGACATCTATCATCTTAACGATGAGCAACCGCAACCGTCACGCGGGTCGCTGCTGGTGGCCAAACCCACCGTGGGCGACTTTTTCTTCAGGCGGTCGCTGGTGCTCATTGTGGATCCTGACGAGGGCGAGGGCGCTATGGGTGTAGTGGTTAATCACTACACCGGTTACAACCTGCGCGACATCATGCCTGACATTGAGACGGTTGATGAGATTCCCCTATATCTTGGAGGTCCCGTCGGTTCACAGATGATGTTCTACCTGCACACCCTGGGTCCCGAGATTATCCCCGAGGCCATCTCCGTTGGCGAGGGTGTGTGGTTTGGTGGCGACTTTGAGGCCGTGAAACGCTATGTGGAGTTGGGCGGACCCGTGCAAGGGCGCATCAAGTTCATCGTGGGCTACAGCGGCTGGGAGAAAGATCAAATCGCCAGTGAAATCCAACGCCACGATTGGGCTGTGCTCAACAAGGCAAAAACCTGCCTGCTCATGGGTGAAGGTGACGATAACCAGTGGATGGACGCAGTGGCCAGTTTCGGCGACCGTTACCGTCTGTGGCTCAACCTGCCCAATGATCCGGCGTTAAATTAGGAATATTGAAATACGAGATATGAGTTTAGTAATTGGCATTGATGTGGGAGGCAGCACCACCAAGATAGTGGGTATCAAAGACGGTACCTGCATCCAGTTCCCCATGAACATCACCGCAGCCGACCCCATCACATCCCTATTCGGCGCATTTGGCAAGTATCTGTATGACAACAATATCGCGCTCGAAGAAGTGGAACATGTGATGCTTACCGGAGTGGGCGCCAGCGGTGTGGCTACACCCATTTACGGTCTTCCCACTACCCATGTCGATGAATTCCAGGCCGACGGACTGGGCGCGCGATTCTCCAGCAGTCTGGAACGCCTGATTGTCGTGTCGATGGGCACCGGTACCACACTGGTGCGCGTCAACGGTGACGCCATCGACCACATCGGCGGCATCTCGATGGGCGGCGGCACACTGCAAGGCTTGTCCCACCTGCTTCTCAAAACCAACGACATCAGCGAGGTTGTCGAAATGGCTTCCCACGGAGACATCGCCCATATCAACCTTCAAATTCAGGACATCAGCAAGGGCGCCATCGAAGGGTTGCCCATGCATGCCACCGCCTCGTTGTTCGGCAAGGTGGTGAGCGGTAACGCCAATAACAATGATATCGCCAAGGGCATCATCTGCATGGTTTTGGAAACCATCGGCTCGTGTGCTGTGCTGTCTCAAATCAATGACGGCATCAAAGACTTCGTTCTTATCGGAAACTTGACACAGCTACCTGAATGCCAGGTGATTTTCCCGATGATGGAAAATTTGTATGGCGTGCGATTCCACATACCAGAGCATGCTCGCTACTGCACCGCGTTGGGAGCGGCATTGTCCTATTATCAGAGTTAAGAGTCATATGGAACTGACCGTCGTTATCGTCAACTACCGCGTGAAATACATGCTCGAGCAGACTTTATGCTCGTTAGAGCAAGCCATGCAGGACATGGCCGGCGAAATCATCGTTGTGGACAACCACTCAGGAGACGACAGTATTGCCTTCTCGCGCGAGCTCCACCCCCAGGTGACTTTTATCGAGAACGATGAAAACGCTGGCTTCGCTCGCGCTAACAACCAAGCCATCATTCAAGCCCGCGGTGAGTTCACGCTGGTTCTTAACCCCGACACAATCATCACCCCCCGGTGCCTGCAAGAGGGCATTGCGTGGATGCGTTCCCACCCCAAATGCGGTGCCATCGGAGCCCGCATGATGGACGGCAACGGCGTCTTCCTGCCGGAGAGCAAGCGCGCCTTCCCCACGCCGTGGGTGTCGTTCTGCAAGATATTCGGCCTATCTAAGCTGTTCCCCCGTTCCCGCTGGTTTGCCAAGTATCATCTGCGCTACCTGAGTGACGAGGAACCGCAGCGCATCGACATCCTGTCTGGTGCCTACATGCTGTGCCGCACTGCCGTGCTGCAGCAATTGGGCGGTTTTGACGAGGACTTCTTCATGTACGGCGAGGACATCGACCTGAGCTACCGCATTGTCAAAGCCGGCTACGAGAACTGGTTCCTGCCCACGCCGATGGTGCATTACAAGGGTGAGAGCACACGCAAGGATACTATGCGTTATGTGAGGGTGTTCTATGACGCGATGCTCATCTTCTACCGCAAGCATTTCCCGCGTTTCAACTTCATCTTTTACCCGGTGATCAAGTTAGGCGTGATGGTGCGCGCCGGCATGGCAATGGCACGGCGGCTGTTCAAGCGTTTGCTGCCCTCCCGCACCAAACCTGCCAACGATAACCGTACCTGGGTTATCATCAGTGACCATCCCGGGGAAGTGGCACAGCGTGCTGGCATTGGTCCATTCCTGGACGACATTCCCGCCACCTGCAACTGTAATGTGCTTGTCGATGATGGCAGCCACAGTTATGCCCAGGTAGTGGACTACATCAAGGCACACAGTGACGGTGACCGCCTGGCATTCCATATTTTTGCCGACCGCCACGGCATCATTATTTCTCCTAAAATGGCTTGACGATGAATCAACTCATAAAAAACGAAACAATCGCTTTGCGTGCATTGGAACCCACCGACCTCGATATCCTGTACAAATGGGAGAACGACACCGCACTGTGGGTCGTGAGCGATACCGTTGCCCCCTACTCCCGCGCCGCATTGTGGCAGTACCTGGAAGGCTATACAGGAGATATTTACGCTCAGCGCCAACTGCGTCTGATGATTACTCTGACTGACGACGAGACTCCCGTGGGCACGATTGACTTCCTTAATTTCGACCCGTTCAACAACCGGGCCGAACTCGGATTGTTCATCGTCGAGAAATACCGCGGCAAGGGTATGGGACGCCAAGCGCTGGACCTATTGACTGCCTATGCCCGAGAGCATATCGGCCTGCGTCAATTGTATGTCTATATTGCATTGGACAATGAGGTGTGTCTCAACTTGTTTGAGGACTATGGTTACCGCCGCGTGGGCATCATCAACTCATGGGTGAAACGCGGCCATAATTACTACGATGTGGCTCTGCTACAAATGATACTTTGACGATATGGAACGGGACCACAGTTTAGATTCATTAAAAGGCTTCCTGATCATTCTGGTTGTCATTGGTCATGTCATCACGATTCTTGACAATGCCAATGTCATCAACCATGCCGTCATGGGTTTGATCTACTCGTTCCACATGCCATTGTTCATCCTCATTTCAGGCTATTTGACCAAACCTGCCAGCCAACAGAGTGAAGGCAAGCTGTGGCGCGGTGTGTTGGATCTGATGGTCACTATCGTGATCTTCCAGCTACTGACAGCGTGCCGACTATACCTGACGGGCAAAGACCCTGTCGAAGGACTGTTGGATTTTCCCCACGGCATCCTGTGGTACCTCATGTGTCTCGTGTACTGGAAAATCATCTTCTACTACTCGCCGAAAGCCCTCGTTAACCGACCCGTCCTGTACATCTCGCTGGCTTTTCTCGTCTCACTGCTAAGCGGCCTGACCACTCTGGGCAATCTGTTGTCCATTCAGCGTGCGCTCAACTTCTACCCCTTCTTCCTGATGGGCCACTATATCCATCAGAGAAAGCTTAATGACAAGTGGCTGAACTGCAATCTCTCACACTTGGCCATTGCTGTCATCCTGCTGCCGCTCATCTTCTGGCTTTATCCGCGATGCGGCAAGGTGCTGAACGGTGCTGACCACTATCCCTTTGCCGAGATTCCCCAGAAGGCTGCCATCCTGGTCTGCTCCACGGCCCTGACGCTTCTGGTGTTCAACCTGCGGCGTGATGTCAAGTGGCTGCGCCCCATCGGCAAGGACAGCCTTTTCTATTACCTGTACCACTATTTAATCCTCGCTTTGGTCGTTGTTCCCGTTGTTGAGCGTTTCAACCTGCCGCACAACCTGGCATTTGTGTTGCTATACACCGCCGTCATCATGGGCATTCTGCTATTATTGCACAAGGTCAAATTCCTGAGATGGCTGACACGACCTACTGCAAACCACCACAACGCACCTCGATAACCCTCCAATAAGTCTGACTCCAGAAGCAGGGAGCGCAAGATTCTTGCATCTCGGCAAAGCGTCTGATAATCAAGTAGTGTGATTTAAAACGGGGCGCCCTGAATGGGCACCCCGTCAATCATATCTCATCTATTCTTATTTACTTGACTGCAGCAAGGTCCTTGTCGGTAGGATCCACAGCGACAATCTTGCCATGTCGGTCAATCAGGAAGGTATGAAAGCCCTCATTGAGGCGCCACGCCTTGATAATCTGATTGGCATTGGAGGCCGCCGTGAAATGAGCAGAGCGGTCGAGATTGTCCAAATCCACAATGCTCTTGAAGACATTCTCGCTGCGATCCAAATTGACCGAGACATGCACAAATGACGCATCGTCCATGCGTGACAGGCGGTCATAGCGCATGTTCTCCAAGCGTGACCTGGCATCGGCCGAAGTCCAGAAAGTGAGCAGCACATTCTCGCCACGGTACTGCTGCAGCGGAGAAAGATTATTATTGTTGTTTCCCAAAACCAGTTGCGGGGCCTTGTACCCGATGCGGCTATCGGCAGGAGCCGTGTAATAAGCCGAGGTAAACAAGGTCAGCAGACCCAGGATGGCAATCGTCAATAATGTCTTGTTCATTCTTCTCAATATTGGTTCACCATACAGGATTATCTTGCCCACTGAGGCGTTCGGCAAGTCATCCTTGTCGAGTTTCGACATCCCAAAGCCCAGATTGCGGACTTCTTACGGGTCTGCAAAGGTACGAAAAAAAAGTTATTAACAAGTAAAATCGGTAATTATTTGAACAATTTTTTGCATTTTCACAGCTCCATACCGCTGCTTTGAACGCCCAAATACCTTAAATGGACAGTAGAATTAATTTTGTTTATTCTTTGCCTGATCAAGGAATAATGCCTAATTTTGCGCCAATTATCAAAGTCACACCAATCAAGAAGATGAAACGAATATACCAGTGCGCAATTGCGTTCACCTGCCTGATAATGGCCTCTGTCGCATTTAATTCCTGTGAATGGGACACCAGTGAAGATGCTGATTTCCCCTTGTATGTCACCTACACAATTTCGGCAGATTACAGGGTTCATGTCGGTCCAGACTCGTTGTTCATGGATATCAAACAATGGATCAGAGCCAATCAGAAAGCCTATGATGTTAAAGTCAACTATAGTACTGGAGACCCATCGGAATTCACCACAACAGACGCTGCCGCCATCAGCCATTATGAGGATTTCGTACCTAAGTTCAAAGCCTATCTGGAAGAAGTGAAGGCTAAACTGGCCGCTGGCAAGTACATGGATGCCCATGAGGTGAGTGCGACATTCTGCACCTATGCGGCACGCGTTCAAGGTCAAAACGGCACCCTCCGCTATGAGGAGTTTGAATTCACTTATCCCGAGCCCGCCCAATAACCTACACCTATGGCAAAACTGAGAATCAGCGATGAATGGTGGACCGCACCTGCCGAAGGCGAAAGCGGCAACCTGATTTTGGTCACTGGCCGCCGTGCGATGGACAATGTCATTGCCACAGGTGTTTACCGTTACCGCGTGGAGGTGACCTGGCCCTATGAGGGCGACAGCAAGGGCCTTCCCGCCTATGCCGACAGCAAGGTGATGGCAGAGGTCACCGACGCATTGAACGACTGTTTCAATAGTGATCCTATAGCCGTGATGACGGGCATTTACACCGGTGACGGACAACGCAACTGGGTGTTCTACACACGCTCGCTGCACATCTTCCAGCGCAAGTTCAACGAGGTGCTGGCCCCCTTCCCCACTCTGCCCTTGACATTTGAGGCCGAGGAAGACCCCGACTGGCAGGAATACCGAGAAATGTGCCAATGTGAAGTCGCCAACTGCGATGACTAACACAAATCCATACGTTGAATAGTATCTAATCGGCTGCGATTTACATCTGCAAGATATAGGCAATCAAGATGTTGACATCGGCAATGGTGAGTTCGCCGTCGCCATTCAAGTCGTAGCAGTCATCATACATATCATTCAGTATCAGGTCTATCAAGCAATTTACATGGGCGATAGTTATTTCGCCAGGAAAGCAAGGATTGTCAACTACGTGTCCCTGCATAAACTTATAGTCCAGATAGGCACCCGCGAACTGAAAGCGGACGACAGCCTCGCGATACCGCGTGTACTCGGGAAGCGGCTTGGCGGTAACCACAGCGTTTACAACGCCTGAGAACTCGCCACCTTCGGTCCAGTCCTCGAGTTCAATGCTCAGCCAATCGGGTATGTCG
>JAFZSS010000200.1 GCA_017619255.1 Muribaculaceae bacterium | reverse complement strand
CGGAAGAGCGACATCAACAGATCCTCGGCAGCCTTAGGCGTCTTAGCCATATAGGGATCGGTGGCATAGTCTGCATAGGTGTTGAAGCCGAGCAGGTTAGCCTTCTGCTGACGCAGCATGAGGATGTTGCGGATATTCTCTGTGTTGTCCCACTCGTCACCATGGTTGGCAGTGCTGGTGTAAGTCTCGTACATCTGACGGCGCAAGTCACGGCTTTCGGCATACGTGAGCACGGCGAGGCGGGTCGAGGCGGTAGCAGTAAAGGCCCACTGGCCCTTCTTGCCCTTCTCTCCGGCGAGCTTGGCGGCATTGTCGATGATGCCCTGAGGCAGGCCCTTGAGCTGCTCTTCCTTGTCCACAAAGAAGACACAATTGTCCATGTCGTGCATCACATTGTTGCCGAATTGGAGCTTGTACGCGCCCAGCTTACTGTTGATTTCCTTGAGACTGTCCTTCTTGGCAGCGTCGAGGAGAGCGCCATTGCGAACGAACTCCTTGTAGTACTTCTCGGTAAGGCGTTTCTGGATGGGATCCATGCCCAACTTGTCAGCATTGTCCATGACACTCTTCACCTTGGCGAAGAGGCTGTCGTTCATGTACATGGCATCGCTCTGCGCGGTAAGCATGGGCAACAGTTTCTCGGAGAGTTTCTGCATCTCCTCAGTGTTGTCGCTACCACTCAAGGCATTGAACACACGAGCCACCTTATCCAGCGTGCGACCGCTGTTGTCCAAGGCGAGGATGGTATTCTCAAAATTAGGTTCTGCCGTGTTCTTGATAATGGAATCAATCTCGGCATTCTGCTCCTCGATACCAGCCTTTACAGCAGGCTTGTAATCGCCATAGGAGATTTTGTCAAACGGCGGAATGCCGTACTCGTTAGCATACTCCGACATAAACGGATTGTTCTCGGAAGATTTGTCCCCCTTACAGCTCACCAGGGTGATAGCAGCCAAAGCAAGGACGGTGAATAAAATTTTCTTCATTTCGCAAATAATTAAAAAGTTATTAGTTATTAGTTATGATTCTTCTTTGTCCGGTGTCTGCACATCGAGGTCAAAAGTGACCATCAACGGATAATGGTCGCTCGAGCCTCCCTTGAATCTCTCTCCGGCGAGAGCACGCAGGCTGCCCCGATACAGAATATGGTCGATACGGTAATACAGGTTGTGTTTGTTATAGGTATGGGCATAGCCAAAACCCACCTGACTCCATGCGTCACGCAGGTCGTTACCGCAGATGACACGGTAAACATGGGAAGCAACCACATCGTTCATGTCACCGCAGACGATGACATTAGCCGGCGAGTTGTCAATGGCCTTGCGCACCTCGGCAGCATTGTCGTTCCGCAATGCGAATGAACGGCGCATGCGCTCCAGCGGTGACGGCTTGACATCGGGTGAGACACGCACATTCATGCTCTTGCCGAAACTCAGGTGATAGGACTGCAGACGGAAATCCACAAGCCTCAATTGCTTGTCTCCCGGCAGCTGCAAGTCATAGGCCCTGGCCAGATAAGAAGTGTTGTTGCGGTTATAGCCAATCGGTGAACGCGCTTGCTGTGGCTCACCCAGCGGTTCAGTCTCGAAGGGGAACTTGGACATGATGCCAAGGCCTTCGGGACTGCTGTAGCGGTAAGGATAGCGCTCGGTCATTTGCTGCATAAAAGCGGCCAGCGACGGAATCTCCTCCCATGTCAATCCTGCCGCGGTACCTTCCTGTAGCAGCACGACATCAGGGTTGGCTTCTAAAATGAGTTTCATGGACTCACAGGGGCGCCCACCCAGTTCAGGGTCATTATAGTTAAACGCCAAGACATTATAGGTCATCACCTTGAGCGTCAACTTCGGGTCGGCAGGCATGGGTGGTGCATTCTGAGAGCTGTTCATCGGCACGAACAACTTGATAATGGGCACCGAGAACATCAACGCCAAAACTGTCATCGTCACAGCAAGCCAGCGTCTCTTGATGATGGCCAGCAGCAACCATACCAACGCAACTACCAGCATAGGCACAAAAGCCAAAGCCATGAAAGGCGCTGCCACAAACTTGCGCGGGTCTATATCACCCGCATAGGCGCAACAAAGCAACAGTACTGCAAGCAATAGTGTCAATATCTCAAAAAGCCTGAAAAGGCGTTTCTTTCGATGGTTTCTATTATGATAGTCTGAATTGTCGTATGTCATAATCGTGAAAACTGCTTTGTATATAATGTGTCAGACATTGCGCCGCCGCGATGCTTTAAACAGTTGATCTCTTTCCTCATCGGTAAGGGCATCATAACCTGCCGTCTTGATTTTGCCCAGGATCCTATCCAGTTCCTCCTCACTGACTTCGTCGGCAGGGCGGGCAGCACGAGAGGTCTGCTTGCGAGTGCCTGAGGCAGGTGACTCTTTCTTCGCAGTCATGGACTTCAACGATTTCCAAGAGCGGCCGTTAAACAAGCCGAAGACGGAATCGATGACCGCATTCAGCGGACGGGTGATGTCACGGCCACGCCTGATACGCCATGCATACCAAGCGCCAACCAACATGCCGCCGATGTGTGCCAGGCTGCTGCCCAGATTTGTCTTATCAAGCGTCAGCACAGTGAAGATGATGACAACTATGGCAATCCACTTGAGCGAGACCTCGCCCAGGAACAGGAGGCCTATTTTGTAGTCAGGCACATAGACTGCCGTGGCCACCACAATGGCGAGAACAGACGCCGAAGCTCCAATGAGGCAGTTCTGCAAGCCGACCAAATGAGGCAAGATGTTATAGGCCAACAGGAAAAGGAGCATGCCGGCCCATCCCCCCAACAGATAGACGCCCATGAGTTGCTTGGGCGAAAAGAACTCCATGAAGATGCGTCCTATCCAGTATAGCCACAACAGATTGAACAGGATGGACCACACATCAAAGTGGGCAAACATGAAAGTGACCACAGTCCATGGCCGCCTCAAGAGCACGCCCAAATTGCTGGACACATCCACCCAATGGAGCATACCCTCGACATTCACATTGAACAACAATGCCCCTACCGCCAAGATGCGCAACAGTAAAAACACTCCGATGTTGATGAATATGATTCTCGTCAACAGGGAGCTACCACTGTAGGTGCGACGGATGTCGTCAATAAATGCCATTACGCCTGATGATACCTGTGTGTTTCCAATACAGAATCATGATGATGCCTGCGATAATGCCCCCCAAGTGAGCGAAATGCGCCACATGGTCCATCACCCCCGAGATACCGAAGAAAAGCTCAAGCACGCCATATCCCAGCACAGCCCATTTTGCCTTGACGGGGAACGGGATGGGGATGATAAACAACTTCACATTGGGGAACAACATACCAAAGGCCAACAAGATGCCAAAGACCGCACCCGAAGCGCCCACAGTCACCATGCTGTTAAAGAACTGGTCCATCGTGAAATCAGCTTGGCCAGCATTGATGGCATTGATGAGATCATTCACATTGGCCACAGGGCCACGCACTGAGCTCATCAACATATTCTGCCAAGAGAGCTGCCATACCAGTTCCTGCACCAGAGCGGCACCCAAGCCACAAACGATGTAATACAACAGATAGCGTTTAGCGCCCAAAGCCCTCTCAATCAGCCCGCCAAACATCCATAGCGAGAACATGTTGAAGAAGATGTGGTAAAAGTTCGTCGAATCATGCATGAACATATAGGTGATGAACTGCCACGGCATGAAATTACTAGCTTTCCAAAAATGAAGCCCCAGAATCTCATTAAAGTCCCTACCCCACACCTTCAAAGACACAAAAGTGGCTAACCACATGAGGATGTTAATGGCCAGCAAGTGCATAGTCACAGGCGGTACTGAGGGCCCGAAAGAGCGGTTATTGAATTGCATATTTCAAAGTGTTCTTATCTCATTGAATGTCCGCACAAAAGTACTGAAAAACTCACTATTGAAGCCGTTTTTGCCTATAAAAAACCTAAAAAACATGGTTTTTAGGCCGTTTTGCGTTTTTTTTTCTTGATTTTTTTTGGTGAAACGGTTGTTTTACTTATATTTGCGCATAGAATTAGAGATATACTTTTTATTCACATAACTAATTTTATTAAAAACTTTACACTATGAACAAGACTGAATTAGTACAAGCAATCGCCGAAAAGGCCAATTTGAACAAGACTCAGGCTAAGGCCGCTCTCGATGCAATGCTCTGCGCAGTTGGTGGCGCATTGAAGGATGGAAAGAAAGTCGCTCTGATCGGCTTCGGCACCTTCCAGGTTGTTAAGAAGGATGCTCGTGAAGGCATCAACCCCGCAACCAAGGCTAAGATCAAAATCCCCGCAAAGAAAGTCGTTAAGTTTAAAGCTGGCGCCGATCTGGCCAAGAAGGTGAACAAGAAAAAATAATCACCGCTTGTACGGAAGTTCAAGGAAAGTTCTTCCTTGAAGAGTTAAAGCCTGCCGCATTCCCTGACGGGAACCGCGGCAGGCGTTTTTTGCCTTAGCCCGAAACCATCAATTCCACTCATGCACCCCGTAAATCGACTTGATTTTTGATTTTTTTATTGTTTCTGAGTTTTTATTTATAGGAATATGATTAAATTTGTGGGTTAAAACAGAATTTCATCATTTAATAACCAATAACCATTATCGCTTATGAGAAAGTCTACATTCAAGACATGGTCACGCCGACTGATGTTGGCCATAGGATGCTTGACCGCCATGACAGCTGCCCAAGCAGCCAACATCACGGTCGACGGCATCAACTACACGACTAAAACAGACGGAACGGCGACCATCGCCAAGTACACCATCGACAAGACGGTGACTCCCTATGACACGCTATTCTATGAAGGTGACATTGTCATCCCCGAGAAGTTCACCTATGAGGGTGTTGAGTACACCGTAGTCGCCACAGCGGCCAACTCGTTCCTGGATTGCCGCGACCTGACCAGCGTGGTACTGCCCGCCACTTGCGTCACGATTGCACGCAACACCTTCAAGGGTTGCACCTCCCTCAAGTACAGTCCCCTGCCCGCTACAGTAACCAGCGTGGGCAGCGGTGTGTTCAATGGTTGCACCAATCTGGAGGAAGTGGTTGTCTATCCCGGATGGAACAAGCCCATCAGCGAGGAGTTTGCCAACTGCGACAATCTGAAACGATTTATCATCAGTGACGGCACGGAACCTGTAGTGATGAAAGTGAACGCCTTCGGCGCCAGTGCCGAGGCACGCACGGCTCTGAAAAGCATTCAATACATTTATATGGGCCGTAATGTTGACGCCAGCGCCTACCTGAACAACGAACAGCCCTTCCACAACATGAGTGGCTTGATGACACTGGTCATCGGTGGCAACACCACAACGATCCAGGGCACCACTTTCCAGGGTTGCACAGCCTTGTCAGGGGTTAACTTTCAGAATGACAATGTGACCAGTATCGGCTCGAGCGCCTTTGCCGGCTGTACCTCGCTGACCAGCATTAACATCCCTGCCGGTGTCACCACCATCGAGCAGAGCGTGTTCAACGGTTGCCGTAACCTGAGCAGCGTGACCATGGGCGACGGTGTCACCAGCATCGGCATCACTGCATTCTATAACACGGCACTCACTACATTTACCTTCCCCAGTGCCTTGACCACAATCAACCAGAGCGCATTTGAGAACAGCAAACTGAGCGGGGACATCGTGCTGCCCAATGCCTTGAACGCCATTGGCACACAAGCCTTTGCCAACACCCTGTTGACCGGCGTGAGCATTCCTGCCAGCGTAACCAGCATCGGTCAGGGCGCCTTTGCTCCTATCCCCACTCTTGCCAACATCACCCTTGCCGACGGCAACGCTAACTTCAAGCTCGATAACGGCGTGCTGCTTAACACCACCGGCACCCGCCTGCTGGTAAGCGCCCATGAGGGTGGCCTCGGCACAAGCTACAGCAATGCAACGGTGACCAGCATCGACAACTACGGTCTGGCTTATGCCCCCTTCACGAGTGTAGACCTACCCGCTTTGACAACGATCGGTAACTACGGCTTTGCCTACAGTGACATCGAAAACTTTACATTGGAAAATAATGTGACCGTTGGCCAGAATGTGTTTGCCGGCTCAGGGCTCAAGGAAATCGTTATCGCCGAGGGTCGCAACGAGATTCCCCAGGGCCTGTGTGCTGGGTGCCAACAACTCACCAGCGTTAGCCTGCCCACGACGACCACCAACATGATGCGCAACTGCTTTGAGGGCTGCACGGCATTGACCGAGATGGAGATTCCCGCCAATGTGAACTACATGGAGCCCGGTTCAGTGCCCGCCACCATCCAGATGCTTCGCGTGCTTAATGTCAACACGCCCGCACTTGCTGCCGGCGTATTTAACGAGAGCCAAGGCAATGTCATCTGTAAGGTGGCTCCCGAGTCGGTCAGCGCCTACCAGAACGCCAACCAATGGCGTTACCTGAACATCGTGGCCGATGCCACCATCTCGGGCGAAGGTTCCACCCTGGGTTGCCCCACCGGCCTGTATTTCGCCACCACTAACGGCAACCTGATGTACAAGGACGAGAACGGCAACATCGTGAACACCAACTTCAACGCCGGCCAACACGCCTTCACGCTGCAGAGCTACAAGAACCGCGTGTATGTCGCTGTAGCCGGCAATAAGTTCACCTATCAGGATCCCAACCAGCCGCTGGGTGACGGTGAACTGTTCTATGTGAACAACACCAACGGCATCTTCTACCGCGTGACCGTGCTCAACAATGTGGGCTATGCCCCCAGCGAGGACCCGTTCACCATGTTCATCGACAGTGTGGAGAACAAAATCTACATCAGCGACCGCAACGTGGGTATCCACGAGCTGAACGCCGACACCACGGGTCTGTATGGCCAGCAGCCCTTCCTGCTGCAGAACCAGTGGCTCCCCTACTACAACGACGAGATCAGCTGGGGCTCCATCACCGGCGGTTTCACCCAGG
>JAFZSS010000199.1 GCA_017619255.1 Muribaculaceae bacterium | reverse complement strand
TGGCGCTTTCTTGCCCAAACGGGCATATTTCATGTTGCGTGTCTTGCCCACGGCGATGGCCCGCTTCACCAGCATGCGCACCACGGGCTTGGCGCTGGCAAGGTTGTCATTGACAGCCGTATACACTTTCTCCCAGAAGCGCGGCACGCTGCACATATAGTTTGGCTGTACTTCCTTGACGGCGCGCTGAATTTCCTTGGGGTTGTAGTTGATGGCGACACGAATACCACTTGTGAGGCACACCATGGTCCATCCCAACTCAAAGATGTGACTGAAAGGAAGGAAACTCAACGATATGTCGGTCTTGTCATCGATATAGTCAAAGCGCTCGATGTGGGCATCCATTGCGGCATTCATGTTGCTGTGCATGAGCATCACGCCCTTAGGCACGCCAGTGGTGCCTGAGGTATAGATTAGGTACATGATGTCTTCGGGTTTGCCAGCCTGCTTGCGCTCATCGATGGCTTGTTGTACCTCGGGACCAAGTTTCTCGCCGGTGGCAAGGAATTCCTTCCAGGTCAGGGTGGTCTTGTCGTCCTTGTCGCGCTTCACGCCTGGATGGAAAGTGACGATGAACTTGAGCGTGGGACAATCGTCGATGATTTGACGGGCGATATCATATTGGCCTTGGTCACCGACGAACAGGATGGTCGCGCCCGAGTCGTTGACGATGTAGGCGGCTTCGTCACGACTGCTGGTGGCGTAGATGGGCACGGGGATAGCACGGTTGTAGAAGGCGGCAAAATGGGTAATCAATATTTCGGGGCAGTTCTGCGTGAACAGGCAGATGCGGCCCTGAGGCTCCACCCCGCCCATATAGAGCGCTCCCGCGGCCTTTTCAATCCTTTCGGCAAAACCTTGCCATGTGATAGACGACCATATCTGGGTATCATAGTCACGGAAGCGCAGCGCTTCGCGCTCACCGTATTTTTTGCACTGTCTTGGAATGAGTTCAACGAATTTGTTCATAAGCCATGATGCTTTTTTGCGCCCAAAACGCCACGAGGCGGCCTGAGCGAGTTTCCAATCTGCAAAAGTAATAAAATTCCTTGGATAATGCGAGTGACTACTCCTAAAACCGTTTTTTTTCTTTGCTCCTGTGGTTCACACTTGGTGCTGTTTGTTCTTATGAGGCATTTTTATATCAACTGAATGATGTGAAATCAGATTAGATTTTTTAGTCTGAATCTACTTGTTAAATCTATGGTTTATAGTGGTTTGTTTGTTTGAAATGGTTAGATTTTTTGTTTGAAAGGCGAGATTATTTGTAATTAATGAGTATCTTTGTAGAAAATCATAGTAAAACCAAAATTGAATAAATGAAGCGTCTTTTTTCATTCTCCATCATGATGATGGTGTTGCTGTCCTCGATGGCGGCGGTTTACGAGCCGTCGTTGACGAGCGATAGCGAGGTGTGTGTGTTCTTCGAGGCCAACTCAACAGTTACCGATACTCCTAAGCTGTGGGTATGGGAGGGTAACACCGATGGACAAGCCTATGTGGGTACTTCTTGGCCTGGCCCGGCAATGACTTATATGGGAGATACTCCCAATGGTAACAAAATCTATAAATGGACCTACACTGGTGCCCTTGCGATGCCAACGGGCCTCATTTTCACTTGGAACAACCAGGGCGGTCGTGTCGATCTCTCGTACACCAACCATGGCTACTATGTGATGGGCCAGTTGACCAATATTGTCGGAGCGGGGGAGAGCACCTTTGTACCTAACAACAATGTGATTTATGAACTTGACCTGTATAACTTCACTTCGGCAGGAACCCTGGCAGCCGCGCAGCAGCGTCTGGATTACTTGAGGGACCTGGGCGTTGACATCATTTGGCTGATGCCCATTCATCCGCGTGGCATCTTGGGCCACATCGGTTCACTGGGCAGTCCGTATGCCCCCCGTGACTATCATGCCGTGAACAGCGACTTCGGCACAATGGCCGACCTCCAGTCCTTTGTCGCCGCTGCCCACCAGCGTGGCATGCAGGTGTGGCTCGACTGGGTCGCTAACCATACGGCCAAGGACAATGTATGGATTACCGAGCACCGCGATTACTATAACGCGACATTGACGAGTCCCAATGGCTATGGCGATGTTTATCAACTGGACTACAGCAAGGAGGCGACCCAGGTGGCGATGATTGAGGCCATGGAGTACTGGATTGACCAAGCAGATATCGACGGATTCCGATGTGATTACATCAGCAGCAACACCATTCCGACTGCTTTCTGGACGCGCGCTATCAGCGCGTTGAAGAGTTACAAGGAAGGCAAGACTATCACCATCCTGGGCGAGGGCGACATGGCGAACAGTGTGCCGCGGTTGCTAGTGTGTGGCTGGGACTACGACTATGCATGGGGATTCCAGACGGCATTGAGCAATAATAAGAATAATCCCCCTGGCGTGCTGACCCAGTGCAAGAACCTTGTGGGCGACCTGCGTTTCATCGACATAAGCCGCATGGTCTATCTCACCAACCATGATCAGAATTACAACAATACGATGACCAACCAGTATGGCGCCAATGCCTATGCTTTCACGGTGTTGACCTTCACCCTCTACGGCATGCCCATGCTGTATAACGGTCAAGAAACGGGTTACCTGATGTCTCATAAGTTGGACTACTTTAACCGCACCCCCATCAACTGGAACTCTGTCGATAATAAGATGCTGAACACAGTCAAGGCGTTGACGGCGTTGAAGCACAGCTGTGACGCACTCATTGACAATGGCGACCGTGCCAGCGAAGTGACCTTCTTGACAACGGGCAACACCAATATGATTGCTTACACGCGCCACCACAACGCCCAAACTGCGCTGGTGGTTCTCAATTTGGGAACCAGCGTGGTTAATACGACAGTGTCGGGTTTAGAGGCGGGTGAGTGGAAGTTGGCTATCGATGTGGAGAATATCAACGCAGGTTTGACAGCCATTCCCGTGTCATTAAGTTCCACGCAGAGTTTTTCGGTCCCTGCTGGCGGCTATAAGGTGTATTATAAGGGTGAGCCAGCGCAAGATTTGTTGGTGGGAGATGTGAACCTTGACGGTGAGATTACCATTGGTGACCTGTCGGCTCTGATCAGTTATATCTTGAGCGTGACACCGTTAGACAATGACAGCATGGCCAGGGCCGATATCAACAAGGATGGCGAGGTCACCATTGGCGATGTGACGGCATTGATTGATATCCTGTTGACACATTAAGGTTTGGGTAGATTTAAGTGCTTATAAATGAATAGATTGTGGATTATAGCGTTGTTGATTGTTGGGTCTGTGTCGGCTTTGTCGGCGACTGATGGCGACCGATTTCATAGACTGGACAGCCTGATTGCGGCAAGGCCGCAGATAGTCGACATCAAGGAAACGCGTCTTGCCGAGATGAAGTCCGATCTGGCTCGGGAGACAACAGGTGCCGGGCGTTATGCCGCCCTTAAACGGTTGTATGAAGAGTATTCGGCTTATCAATATGATTCGGCTTTCACTTATGTCAGCGAGTGCCAGCATCTCGCCCAATCGATGGGAGACAAACGGCTGGAGAACGAGAGCCGCTTGAATCTGGCACATATCCTGTCAACCGCATGCCTGATGGATAAGGCGCAGCAGGTACTCAACGAGATAGACACCCTGCTGTTGACCGCCGACCAACTCATCCAGTATCACCGCACGCGCATCGACCTGTTGATCTATCAGGCTGAATATATGCAGGGCTCTCAGTATGCCGATGAATGTATTCGCCAGTTGATTGCCCTGCGTCGACGCATCACGGGTATTGATGTGCCGCATGATAATGTTAATTACCTGATTACCGTGGCAGAGTGTTATGCCGACAATCGTCAACCTCAAGAGGCGATATCCTTGTTGAAAGATGTGATGAAGGATTATCACAGCGGTGAGCGTCTATACTCCATCATCACAAGCATCATGTCATTTCATTATGCTCAAATGGGCAATACGGACAAACAGATGGAGTATCTTATCAAGAGTGCCGAGAGTGACCTTGAGGGTTGTGTCCGTGAGAATACATCACTCAGAATGATTGCCGACCGCTTGTTTGACGAGGGCGACATCGACCGTGCTTACCGCTACATGCGCGTGGCCGTAGACGATGCAAATTTTTACGGTACTCGCCTCCGCAACATCCAGTCGTCGCAAATAGTACCTAAAATCTTGAGTGCATATCAGACCAAACAGGAGCGTAACCACCGTAACATGATGTGGCTGCTCGGTCTGATCTCGGTCATCGCCTTGTTGCTCGTTGGTGGAGTCATTGCTATCTACCAGTTGCTGAAACGATATCGTCGCCTCAATGAGCAGAAGAAAGCCATCAATGAGCAATTACGGCAGGTTAATAGTCGCCTGGAGGACACCGTAGAGCAACTGCATGAGAGTAATGCCCTGCTGCGTGAGCGAGAGAAACTCAAGGAAGAGTATATTGCCCGATTCTTGACGCTGTCGAGCCGTTTCATCGACCGAGGTGAGGAGCAACGCAAGGCCCTTTACCGCCTGCATCGTGACCGCAAGACCGAAGAACTGGCCAGGGAACTGAAGAGCACCCACTTCGGCAGCGAGAACGCTCAATTGTTCTATGAGAACTTCGACAACGCCTTCCTCAACATCTTCCCGAACTTTGTCGACGAGGTAAACAAACTGCTGCAGGTAGGCGGCAAGATTGAGGTCAGACAAGGCAAGCGTTTGACCACAGAGTCGCGTGTCCTTGCGCTTATCCGAATTGGTATCACCGACAACCAGAGCATCGCTAACATCCTGCGTGCCAGTCTCACAACCATCTATACCTACCGTTCCAAACTCAAGGCACGGGCCATCAGTAAGGATGACTTTGAAGCCCGGGTAAAAGCCATTGACGGCTGAGTAATTTACATTTGCAAACCGAATAATTAACAAATGAAACGATAATGATATGAAAAGAATCCTCAGTTTTATCATGATGTGCTTGATAGTGAGCACGATAGTCAATTCTAAAGATTTGAAGTTGAGTTCACCCGACGGAATGTTGACGGTGACCGTCGGCATCGACGGTGGCAAGGCTTGGTATCAGGTGGTGCGTGGCGGTGAGACCGTTATCAACCGTTCTGCGCTGGGATTCGTGCTGCGGGATGGTGATTTCAAGGATAACTTTAAGATGGGTAAGACTGAGCGCTCTACCCATGATGAGGTGTGGAGTCAGCCCTGGGGCGAGGATGCCCAGGTGCGCAACCATTACAACGAACTTAAAGTGCGTCTGCAAGAGAAAGGCGGCGCCAAGCGTGCCCTCGACATGGTGTTCCGCGCCTTTGACGATGGTGTGGCTTTCCGCTATGAGTTTCCCCGTCAGCG
>JAFZSS010000198.1 GCA_017619255.1 Muribaculaceae bacterium | reverse complement strand
TATCAGGAGTTGGATGAGTTGATCGGCCTGGAATCTGTCAAGGAAGAGGTGCACACTATCGCCAATTTCGCCAAAATCCAGCAGCAGCGTAAGGCGCAAGGCCTGAAGGTGCCTAAGATGTCGTTCCACCTCGTGTTCACCGGCAGCCCCGGCACGGGTAAGACCACTGTGGCACGCATCGTGGCGCGCATCTACAAAGACTTGGGCATCCTGAAAAGCGGACACACCGTGGAAACCGACCGCTCGGGCCTGGTGGCAGAATATGTGGGTCAAACCGCTGTCAAGACCAATGCCGTAATTGACTCGGCGCTCAACGGCGTGCTGTTCATCGATGAGGCCTATGCCCTCGTGCCTGAAAACGCCGGCAGCGACTACGGCCAAGAGGCCATCTCCACGCTGCTCAAACGCATGGAGGACGATCGCGACAAGCTGGTCGTCATCATCGCCGGCTACCCTGACGAGATGAAACGCTTCATCGACTCCAACCCAGGCCTGCAGTCGCGCTTCACCCGCTACATCAACTTCCCGGACTATACCGACCAGGAATTGTTTGAAATCTTTCAACTGTACCTGAACAAGAACCAATACACCATCACCGACGATGCCGCCGAGCTGCTCAGGAGCAACCTCAACTATGCCGTGGCCCACAAAACCAAGAACTTCGGCAACGCCCGATATGTGCGCAACATCTTTGAGCGCGCCGTTGAGCAACAAGCCAACCGATTGTCGGCCAAGCGCAAAATCAGTGACGAGGAACTGTCCCTGTTGACCAAAGAAGACATTGAGAACGCTTTTAAAGCAAGAAAATAAAAAAGATATGAAACGATTTAACCTCACTATCGTCCTGTCCCTCGTGGCAATGCTGATGTTTGCCCAAGAGGTGACCGACGCCGAAATCGCCGCCATCCGTGCGACCTACAATGACGCCAAAGAGCAGATTGAGCTCAACAACCACGCCGAAGAGCAGGGGATGCATCGCAGCGACATGGAAGTTATCAGCCATTACATCATTCCCGGGTGTGGTCCCACTGAGGAGGTCATCCACTACTATTTCACACTCGACGAGGATCCCGAACCGGGAGAATGCTTCAACACACCCTATTTTATCACCAGGAGTTATAATGTGGCTGCACGCAAGTTCTATCAGGAGTTTCTCTTTGATAAGCATAACTTACAACTGCTGTTCTTCTACCAGCACAACGACGGCATAGGCAGCGGCCCCGACGAGATGCGTTATTACTATGGCGAGAACGGCATTCACAAGTTAATCACAGGCAATCAGGAAACAGACGAGATCTTTGCCGCACGAACAGCCGACGACCTGAAATCCGCCTTCTTCACACTCATGAACAAAGAATATTGACACAACTAAGCAATTCATTAACCAATCTATAATTTTAGGAGATCATTGTTATGAAGAAACTATCTGTATCATTGTTACTGTTTATGGGACTTTGCGTCACCTTAAGCAGTTTAACGGGGTGTAACAAAAACAAACATTGGGAGTACCGTGCCTATACCGTAAATGGAATCGATGAGGGTGATTTCAGGTCAAAAACCGTATTTCCCGACTTAGAGGCATTGAATAAACTTGGCGATGAAGGATGGGAACTGGTCACGACCTATGAGAAACTTGAAACAGCTCATCCGAATTATGGTAATGAGAAATATGTGACTGGTCTTCAGGCCAATACCCGAACAGGTGCTGTAGTATTCTTATTCAAGAGGCAGAGGTCTGGCTCAAGATCAGATAAGGATACGCTTGAAAAGTATGATGCGCTGGGGCTTGACCCTATAGCCATTTTCAACAAGAAAGCTGGAGCTGAATTCATTGCAAAGAAAGCCAAAGAACCAGGTTATAAAAAAACAGCCAGTGGTCTTGTATATAAAGTGCT
>JAFZSS010000197.1 GCA_017619255.1 Muribaculaceae bacterium | reverse complement strand
GTGTAGCCACCGACGCTCGTGCGGCTGCCGCCACTGATCTGTGACACACCCAGGTCAAGCACTTTGGCGCGCACGCTCTGGCTCTCGCGGGTAGAGATAATCATGCCGGTATAGGGCACTGCCAGACGAATGACAGCGATGATGCGGCAGAAGATTTCATCTGGCAAAACATCGGGGAACTCGTCAAGGGTGATATCCTCGGCAGGGCAGATGCGCGGCACGCTGATGGTGTGCGGACCCACACCGAATTTAGCCTCGAGGTGCTCGGCATGCATCAGCAGACCCACGAAGTCATAGCGGTAGGTCGTCAAACCGTATAACACGCCGATGCCAACATCGTCGCAACCGCCCAGTTGGGCACGGTCCATCGCCTCGGTGTGGTAGCAGTAGTTGCTCTTGGGACCCGTGGGATGCAGCGCCTCGTAGTTCTTGCGGTTATAAGTCTCTTGGAAGAGGATATAAGTGCCGATGCCTGCAGCCTTGAGTTTCTCATAGGCCTCGACCTCGGTGGCGGCGATGTTGACATTCACGCGACGGATTTCGCCGTTACCCACCTTGGTGTCATAGATGGTGTGAATTGACTCCAAGATATACTCCAGCGGATTCATCACGGGATGCTCACCGGCCTCGAGTGCCAGTCGTTTGTGACCCTTCTTGACCAGCGCCTCTACCTCGGCACGGATCTCGTCTTGGGAGAGTTTCTTGCGAGGGATGGTCTTGTTGATGGCATGGTAGGGGCAATAGACGCAGCCGTTGATGCAATAGTTGGACAGATACAGCGGGGCGAACATCACAATGCGGTTGCCGTAGAAACGCTGCTTCACCTCGCGTGCCAATTGCTCGTAGCGTTCAATCAGGTCGGGCTGGTCGCAGTCGAGCAGCACGGCGGCCTCACGGTGGGTCAAACCCTTGCACAGTGCGGCTTTATTGATGATTTCCTCGATCAGAGCACGGTTGCTCTTGTTCTTCTCAGCGTAGGCTAGGGTTTCCAGTATCTCGCTGTCGTCGATGAACTCATCGGCATGGTTAGACTTTACATTATACATGATATTATTGTATTTGTCATTAGTTGTACAAAATGCAAAATTAACAAAAAATAATCAGTTGTTCTCTTCATGTTGC
The DNA here is from genome assembly GCA_017619255.1 of Muribaculaceae bacterium. Lineage (GTDB taxonomy): Bacteria > Bacteroidota > Bacteroidia > Bacteroidales > Muribaculaceae > Sodaliphilus. The sequence goes on along the minus strand of JAFZSS010000197.1, from coordinate 6,854 downwards.
TAAAAAATGATAATAAAATGAAATCTTGCTTGCCGTGCCGCACATTTGCACTAATTTTGCAAGTTATATCGTACAAATGTGATAGGTTGACGAGAAAAAGTCTACATATCATCTTTCTTTTGGTGGCGGCGTTAATGCTGTTGCCAGGTTTGTCACATGGTCAGGTGGTGACGGGCAACGCACTAGACCTGAATCATGCGGTTGATTCTGTCGTCAAGGCTGAGATGGATTCTGCCGAGGCGCCTCAAGTACCAACGACTCGAGACACCAGCCGCTTTGTGCTTGAACGAGTTGACCTGGATCACATTGTCGAGTTTAATGCCAAGGACAGCATCATCCTGTATGGCCGCAACCATGCGGTAATGTATGGCAACGGCAAAATCATCTATGGCGACATTGACATGAGCGCGGCCCAGATCAGCATGGACATGGACAGCAGTCAGGTGCAGGCTATCGGCGTGCCTGACAGCGTGGGCGAGCTCACCGGCAATCCCGTGTTCAAGGATAATAGTGGCGAGTATGAGTCACGGGTGATGAAGTACAACTTCAAGACCAAGCGTGGTTACATCACCGACATCGTTACCGAACAGGGTGAAGGCTACCTCACGGGCGGCATCACCAAGAAGACCGAGGATGATTATTACTACATCAAAGACGGCCGCTATACCACCTGTGATGACCATGAGCATCCCCACTTCTATTTTCAGCTTACCAAGGCTAAGGTCAAGCCCAAGAAGAATGTGGTGACGGGACCTGCCTATATGGTGCTTGAAGACCTGCCGCTGCCCATCGCCGTGCCTTTCGGCTATTTCCCCTTCAGCGAGAAATACCAGAGCGGTATCCTGGTGCCCACTTTCGGTGAGGACTACAATCGTGGCTTTTACCTGCGCAACGGCGGTTACTATCTGACGTTGAGCGAGCATGCCGACCTGGCCCTTACCGGCGAAATATACACCCGTGGCTCGTGGGGCTTATCTGCTCAGTCGTCCTACAGCTGGCGCTACCGTTTTTCGGGTTCGTTCAGCGTGAATTACCTGACTACAGTCACTGGCGAGAAAGGCGACCCCGATTACAACAAGATGCACAACTTCCAGGTGTTGTGGAGTCATAGCCAGAGTCCCAAGGCCAACCCCTATATGACCTTCTCGGCCAGCGTCAACTTTGCCACGACAGGTTATACCCGCAACAGCTTGAACACCTATTACACCAACGCTTTTACCGAGAACACCAAGAGCAGTACCGTCAACCTGACCTATAAGGTGCCTAACAGTAAGTGGACCATCTCGACAAATGCCAACATCTCGCAGCGCACCGCCGACTCGACGCTCACCGTTTCTTTCCCCAACATCACCATCAACATGAGTCAGACGGCGCCTTTCAAGCGTAAGCATGCGGTGGGTGATGAGCGCTGGTATGAGAAAATCAAGGTGAGCTATTCCGGTCGTTTCCAGAACTCGTTGACTGCCAAGCAGGACGAGTTCCTGCACAAGAGTCTGGTCAAGGACTGGCGCAACGGCATGAGTCATACTATGCCGGTTCAGGCTACTTTCAATGTGATGAAGTATTTCAACATCACGCCAAGCATCACCCTCAACGACCGTATGTACACTAGCAAGATACGGCAGCAATGGGATCCCAACGCCAGTGCTGTGGTGAGAGACACAACCTATGGCTTCTACAATATCTTTGATTTCAATTTCGGTGTCTCGTTGAGTACCAAGATCTACGGTTTCTTCAAGCCGATGAAGTTTCTGGGTAAACTCAGTGACAAGCTGCAGATGGTGCGTCATGTGATCACACCCTCGATCTCGTTCTCGGCTGCTCCTGATTTCGGCTCGCCCTATTGGGGCTACTACGGCAACCTGGATTATGTGGATAACAAGGGCGTGCACTATAACGGGCGGTACAGTTATTTCCAGCACGGCCTCTATGGAAACGCGCCCAACGGAAAATCGGGAACGCTTTCATTTAATATCGCCAACAACCTTGAGGCTAAGGTCAAGAGCGAGAACGACAGCACGGGATTCAAGAAAATCTCCCTGATCGAGAACCTCACCTTGAGTCAGTCGTGTAACCTTGCTGCCGACTCCCTGCAGTGGAGTAACCTCAACACCAGTATCATGTTGCGCCTTATCAAGGGCTTCAACCTTAACCTGAGTGCCACATGGGATGTGTACAAGTATGCGCTTAACGAGTCGGGCGCACCAATACGCATCAACAAGCTGCGTTTGTTCAACGGCGGCGGATGGGGTCGCTTGTCCAGCACGGGCACATCGTTCTCTTATACCTTTAACAACGACACCTTCAGGCGCAAAAAAGACTCCAAGCAAGAAGAGAAGAAGCCTCCTCAAGGTGACCTGTCCCAAGAAAAGTCTAACGAAGAAGATGCTGAAGAGCAAGGTGGCCCAACTACCGACCTTGAATTGATTGACGGCTATGCCAAGTGGGATTGCCCCTGGAATCTTACTGTCAACTATTCGCTGGCCTATGGATACGGCAGCTTTAACTATGACAAACTTGAGTACAATGGCCGTTGGACCCAGAACTTGAGCATGAATGCCAGCATTCGCCCCACCAAGAACTGGTCCATCTCGGCATCGGCAAGCTACAACTTCGACACGCACAAGATTGCCTACATGAACTGCAGCATCTCGCGCCAGATGCACTGTTTCGAGATGAGCGCCAGCTTTGTCCCTGTGGGTCCCTACAAGAGCTATAACTTCCACATCGCTGTCAAGTCGTCCATCCTGCAGGATGTGAAGTATGACAAGCACTCGAGTTTCAGCAATGGCGTCACCTGGTATTAGAATCCTGGCCCTGATGATAACGGCCTTTTTTGCCGTTTCGCTCTCGGCATTGGAGTTGCAAGAGGGCGACTTGCTGTTCTGCTGTGCTGAGTCCCCAAATGCCATCACCGATGTCACCCAAGGGTATCACGGCTTGCTAATCGACCATGTGGCAGTTGTGCATCGCATCGGCGGTGATGACGGATTGCTTTATGTCATCGAAGCGAAGAAGCCATCTGTCTGCCTCACGCCCATAGATACATTTTGGAACGAGAATCCTGGTGGAGTTTTAATCTGCAGAGTGAATACCGATGTGGACATTCGTCAATCTGTCAAGCGATGCCTCATGATGGTGGGGAAACCCTACGATGACCTGTTTCTGCCTGGCGACAGCGCTGTCTATTGCAGCGAACTGGTGCAGATGAATTATGTCGATAACGAGGGCCATCTCATTTTTGACACGGTGCCGATGTCGTTCCATGACGAGACAGGGCAGGTGACTGACTATTGGCGCGAGTTCTATGCACAGCGTGGCATGGCTGTTCCCGAGGGGGCTCCCGGCTCCAACCCTGGTGAGTTGTCTCTTCATCCCCAAATCAAGAACATTGGATATAGGCTTTCAGGCGTTGATATCCAACAAGTGAAAAATCGATATAAAAAATCCGGCGACCAGTAACCGTATACTTAAATCTTTTTATTACCTTTGTAGGTTGTAACTGAATAACCTCCTGGATTGGGAACTATCATATCCATATTAATCGGTTGTATGTCGATAGGTGTCATTCTCTCGGCCCCCATGGGCCCCATTGGCATCTTGTGTGTGCAGCGCACCCTGAACAACGGCCGCCATTCGGGTTTCTTCACAGGAGTGGGTGCTGCGGCAAGTGACCTGTTTTACTGCCTGCTCGTGGGGCTGGGTATCTCGCTGGTCATTGATTTCATCGAAGACCATGTCAATATCTTGCAGATTGTGGGCAGTGTCATCCTTATCGTCTATGCCCTTTACATGATTTTCCATAACCCTGTGAGCCAAATCAAGGAGAATATTGATCAGCGTGGCGACCACTGGCGCGACATGGTCACGGGTTTTCTGTTTACTCTGAGCAATCCGCTCATCATGTTCCTGATCATCCCGTTGTTCGCGCGTTTCAGTTTCCCCTTGCCGGAATACAAGTTCTATCATATCATCCTTGGCTATGCTGCAATTGTGCTGGGTGCACTGGTGTGGTGGGCGGTGATTACCTTCTTTGTGGACAAGGTGCGTTCTCACTTCAACATCCGCTCGATGTGGCTCATTAACCGCATCATCGGTATTATCATCATCCTCCTCTCGTGCTACGGTCTTGTCACGGGTGTTTATGCCTACCTGCAGCAACTACAAGTTATTTGATCTTAAGATGACCAAAATATAAGGGGCCGCACCCAGTCGGTGTTGCCCCTGTTTTCGTTATTGCGAAAAGGATCAATACTTCTTGACCTCAATCTCGCCATTAAGCACGGCGGCAGCGTTGGCTGCCAGTGCCGACATCTCGTCCTCGCCAGGATAGATGTGGACAGGTGCCATCCAACCGATGCGTTTCTTGAGACCTTCAACCATGTACTGCCAGTATGCGATGCCGCCAGTGATAAGGATGGCATCGATATTGCCGCACAGGACGGCGCCCTTCTCGGCAATGGCTTTGGCGATATGGTAGATCATGGCGTTGATGACAAGCTTGGCGTACTCGTCACCGGCGTTCATGCGACGCTCGGCTTCGATCATGTCGGTCGTGCCCAGATGTGAGAACACACCGCCCTTGCCAGAGATCATCTTGAGAATCTCGTCCTTGGTGTACTCGCCGCTGAAGCACATGTTGATCAAGTCGCGGGCGGGCAGGCTGCCGGCACGCTCGGGGGAGAACGGGCCCTCGCCATCCAAGGCATTGTTCACATCAACGGCGCGGCCGTGCTCGTGGGCTGCTACCGAGATGCCGCCACCCAGATGGGCAACGATGAGATTCAGATCCTCATAGCGTTTACCGTTCTCCTTGGCAAAGCGACGGGCGATGGCACGCTGGTTCAGGGCATGCCAGATGCTCTCGCGCTTGAACTGTTTCAGTCCGCACACGCGGGCATAGTCGTTCAGCTCGTCGGTAACGACAGGGTCGGCAATATAGCAGGGGCAACCGAGGCCCTTGGCAATCTCGTTGGCAATGACACAACCCAGGTCACAGGCGTGCTGGTGCTCGCTGGCATAGGTGGCCTGAATCATGTTCTCGTCTACGGCGTACACACCGCCAGGAAGAGGCTTGGTTAAGCTGCCACGGGCTACGATGGCGTCAAACTTGACGGGGATGCCCGCCTTTTCCAGCTCGTTGAGAATCATCTGACGGCGGAAGTCGAACTGGTCAGTGATTTTGGCAAACGGAGCAAGCTCCTCGGCCGTGTGGCGGATGACTTTAATCAAGCGGGGCTCGCCGTCCTCTACAACGGCCATCTTGGTGGATGTGGAACCGGGATTGATGACTAAGATAATCATTGATATTAAGTTTTAAGTTTTCAGTTTTTTAAAGTACGATTATTGTCGCCTCTTGCTTCTTACTCGGCGGCCATTGTGGCTACTGCAAGGCTGTAGAACTTGGACTGGGCACTGTCGGCACGCGAGGGCACCACGGCGGGGCACTTGGCACCCAGCAGCAGACCGGCGGTGCTGGCACCGGCAAACAGGGTGATGGCTTTATAGAACACATTTCCGGCCTCGATGTCGGGCATGATGAGCACATCGCTGTCGCCCTGCAGGGGTGATGTCAGACCCTTGGCCTCCATGGCGTGCATGCTGCATGCGCACTTGGCGTCCAGCGGTCCGTCGACGATGCACTTGCCGAGCTCACCGTTCTTAGCCATCTCAATAATCACGGGATAATCCTCGGTGAAGGGGAAGTGCTTGCCATTGACCTTCTCGGTGCAATGGATTAGCGCCACCTTGGGCTCCTCAACGCCGAAGCTGCGGGCTACATTAGACATATATTTCACCATCTCGACACGCTGAGCCTGGTTGGGATAGGGTATCACGGCAGCATCGGTGAAGATGAGGAACTTGTGATAGCTGGGAATCGATGCCACGGCCGCATGGGTAAGCACATTGCCCTTGGGCAGAATGCCGGTCTCCTTGTTCAACACGGCGCGCAACAGGTTGTCGGTGTTGATCAGGCCCTTCATGAGCACATCAGCCTTGTCTTCGCGCACCAGCGCAACGGCCTTGGCTGCGGCATCGTCGGCGTCGGTGGCGTCAACAAAGCTCATGTTGGCGGCAAATGGCTTCAAAGCCTCATTGGCTTTAAGTTTGTCCTCACAGCCCACGAAAATCGCTTCGATAAAGCCGGCTTCCAGTGCTTGGGCGCATGCGGCGGGAGTTTTCTCATCGGCTGCCCAAACGACTGCCACGCGTTTCTTCACATTGTTTTCTTTGAGATGAGCAAGCAGCTCATCAAAATTCTTAATGGTGTTCATCAGAATAAATTAGTAAAAAGAAGTTAATGGTTTTTGAATGCCACAAAGATAGTGCAAGCCGAACACAATGCCAAATAAAAAAGCATCTTTTTGTTTGAGCATTGTTGAGGCGCCGCCTATCTTGCCCAATGGTGCCATCCCTTAAGGGAAAGGTAGTGCAAGCCGAACACAACGGCAAGAAAATAATGATTTTTCTTGCCATTTCGCTCAGCTTGCACTATCTTTGCAATCAGTAAAACGATTAAACGATAAACAATCATGACACTGAACGGAGTATTGGCTTTTCTGAACCTGGGAACAGGTGAGATCATAGCTATTGTTATTGTTGTGTTGCTGCTTTTCGGCGGCAAGAAGATACCTGAGCTCATGCGAGGTCTGGGTAAGGGTGTGAAGAGCTTTAAGCAGGGCATGAACGAGGTTGAGGATGAATTGAAGAAGCCCCTCGAGGAACTAGACAATGATAAGCCCGGCTCACGCCCCGACAATCCGATAAGCTAGTATGGCCAAATAATGGCGCAAGAGCAGTCGCAATTACAGGAAATGTCGTTCTGGGACCACATCGACGCGCTGCGCTCGGTG
>JAFZSS010000196.1 GCA_017619255.1 Muribaculaceae bacterium | reverse complement strand
GTGAACAATGGGAAATGGTCGGTTTTTTCGATGATAATAAGCCAATTGGAACTCAAGTTTCCCACTATGGAAAAGTGTTGGGTGGTTTGAATGAACTAAATGCTTTAACTGAACCAATGGCAATTGCTTTGGCGATTGGAGATCCTAAAATTAGAGTGAAGATTCAGAAAGGCATTACTAACCCGAATATCTCATTCCCGAATTTGATCGCCCCGTCATTCCGAATTTTAGACTCGCAAACTTTCCAGATGGGCGAGGGGAACATCATCCAGGATGGCTGTAGTGCGACATGTGATGTGACTATTGGTAGCTTCAATGTACTCAATGGTTCAAATGTGCTTGGTCATGATGTCATTGTTGGAGACTATAATGTCTTGATGCCGGGGGTCCGCTTATCTGGCTCAGTCGAGGTGGGATCCTGCAACCTGCTTGGTGTGGACAGCGTTGTGCTGCAGAAGATAAAGATTGGCAGCAATGTCACCTTGGGTGCCGGCAGTGTGCTGATGACCAAGCCCAAGGATGGTGGCACTTATATCGGTGTGCCTGCCAAGAAGTTTAATTATGAATGAAACATGTTAGATGATGGGAAACGATTATAATCCTTTCTCCCTCGAGGGAAAAAACATATTGGTGACTGGCGCTTCATCGGGCATTGGTGAAGCCGTGGCTATCAAATGCGCGCTCATGGGTGCTGGTGTGGCTGTTACCGGCCGTAATGTTGAGCGTCTCAAGGCTGTTTATGACCAGTTGGAAGATGCTCCGTTCAGAGCCCAAATCACTGCAGACCTGACTGTGGCCGAGGACCTTGAACGACTGGTGGCTGCTTTACCGCCACTCGACGGTGCCGTGCTGTGTGCTGGCAACTCGACAACATTGCCGTTGCAATTCGGCTCTCGGGAAAAGTTTGACGACATGTTCAATGTCAACTTCTTTGCACCTGTGGAGCTGCTGCGCTTGATGTACAAAAAGAAAATACTGAACAAGGGCGCTTCGGTTGTGCTGATCGCCTCTATCGGCGGCACCCACAGCTTCATGCCTGGCAATGGCGTATATGGTGCTTCCAAGGCATCCTTGAATGCCGTGATGAAGTATGCGGCTCGTGAATTTGCTTCCCGCAGGGTGCGTGTTAACAGCATATGCCCTGGAATGGTGGACACGCCGCTCATCCATCGTGGCACCATCACCGAGGAGCAATTAGTAGAGGATGCCAAACGCTATCCACTGGGCCGATATGGGCGTCCCGAGGATGTCGCATATGGCGCGATTTACTTGTTGAGCGATGCCTCCAGTTGGCTCACAGGTCACGATTTGGTCATCGATGGTGGCTTTTCTATTTAGTTTTTATAGCTATTTCTTTGTACTTTTCGAAAATCTGTGTACTTTTGCCGACCATAATAGCCAAAGTATATCGTTAATAACGCATTAGCTTAACAATATGAACATTCAGGAATTCATAGAGAATTTCGCCGCGCAATTGGATGAAACTGACGAAGCGTTAATCACGCCCGAGACTCAGTTCAAGCAGCTTGATGAGTGGTCCTCGTTAACTGCGTTGTCGATTATTGCGATGGTTGATGATGAGTATGATGTGATTGTCAAGGGCAATGATATCATCAACTCCGACACCATTCAGGATTTATTTGACGCCGTGAAAAGTAAAAGGAAACCAGGCGCTGATTAATGGAAAAACTGGTAAAGGAAATCATTGCCCGGGTCTTGAATGTTGACCTGGAGGTGATTACCGACACACTTTCTTCAGGAGATATACCTCAGTGGGACTCGGTGGGAAATTTGGCTGTTATCAGCACTATCGAGCAAGAATTGAATATTGAATTCCCGCTGGAAGTTTTATTTGACTTGACATCGGTACAGTCTATTATCGACGAGGTCATCAAGCTCATTCATGATTAAAGCCCCGCACAGCCCGTTGCTGTGTAAAATTGCGGAACATGCTATCAATACCCCCGACAAGGTCGCACTTGTCGAGGCTGGCCATCGTGTGACCTATGCTCAACTGATCGCCCATGTTGAGAGCGCTGCGGGATTACTTATGTGCTTGCGAATAAAGCAGGGTGACCGCATTCTGCTGATGGCACAGAAGGAACTAGAGTTCATATATTTGTATCTGGCTTGCCACCTCATGGGGGTGGTCTGTGTGGTTGTGGATTCCTCGGCCCCGCAGGAACGGCTCAATTATATCGCTAGGGTGGTTAATCCTGTGATGGTATTTGATAACCGTGAGAGTTCCGATAAAGAGAGTGACCCCTGCCGGCAAATAGACGAAAAAAGAGGGCTTGCCTATGGCTGTCCAGCAGTTTCTTTAAGTGAAATCAATAGATTTGACGAGAGCATACATCCGGAGTCTGTGCCCTCGTCAATTGCACCGACCGATATCGCCGATGTGATGTTCACGACTGGAACGACTGGCGCCCCTAAAGGTGTCTGCCTCTCACATGCCAACATTGCAGGTTCGGCCAGCAATACCATTGCCTTCATCGGCACCAATGCCGACGACATCGAGGCTCTGGCCTTGCCGTTGAGCCATTCTTTCGGACTGGGGCGCATGCGTTGTGTCCTTATGGTTGGCGCCACACTTGTGCTGGTGAATAATTTTGCCAACCTCAAGTCGTTTTTCAGTGTCCTCGAGCAGGAACATGTCACTGGTTTCGGCATGGTGCCGGCGGTGTGGCAGTACATCAAGCGGTTAAGTGGAACGCGAATCGCCCGTTTCGCAAAGCAATTGAACTATATTGAAATCGGCAGCGCCGCTTTACCCGTAGAGGACAAGCGCCTGCTAATGGAATTGTTCCCTGATACCCGCCTGTGTATGCACTACGGCCTCACCGAGGCGTCGCGTGCCCTGTTCACCGAGTTTCATGCCGATGCAGCTAATCTTGATAGTGTCGGTAGACCCGCATCATCACTAGTTGATGTGTGCGTGCTTAATGATGATGGCCGCCCTGTTGCTGATGGCACCGATGGTGAAATCTGTGTGCGCGGCAACATGGTGACTAAGTCCTATTTTTTGGAGGAAGACAACCGGGATGCGTTCTTTGGCGACTGGTTCCGTACAGGTGACTGGGGACACCGTGACAGCAATGGTAACATTTATCTGACTGGACGAAAGAAGGAACTTATCAATGTCGGTGGAGAGAAGGTCAGCCCTGCAGCCATTGAGCAGGCAATCTGTTCATTGGGCGTGGCCGATTGTGCCTGTATCGCCGTTCCTGACCCCAACGGCGTGTTGGGTGAGGTGCCCAAGGCTTTTCTCGTTGCCGGCAACGAGCGACTATCATTTGACAGTCTCAAAGATGGTCTGTCTCGCCTGTTGCCCCCCCACGAAATCCCGGTCCTGTGGGAATGGGTTGATAGCATCCCACGCACCGCTTCAGGAAAAATCCAACGACTCAAACTTAAATAAAGATATGTCACAATTAACCATTAATAATGTGCGCATCGCCGGCATGAGTGCCTGTGTGCCCGCAACTGTGGAGGATAACCGCACACTTCCCATCTATAAAGATGAGAGCGAAGCGCTCAAAGTGATTACCTCGACCGGTATTGAGCGCCATCACAAGGTGGACGAGGGAACAACAGCATCGGATCTTACGGTGAAAGCCGTCGAGCGTCTGTTGACTGACTTGGGTTGGGCGCCCGAGGATGTGGACATTTTTGCCTATGTCTGCACATCCAGAGATTACATCGCCCCTCAAACATCGTGCATTCTCCAGGATCGCTTGAAGTTGCGGAACGACTGCTGCGTCTTTGATCTGCCGTTCGGTTGTTCGGGCTGGGTCTATGGCATGAGCATTGTCGGTTCACTGATGTCTCATGGCACACTCAAGCGCGCCATCCTCGTGGCGGCCGAGACCAACACGCTGAACCGTAACCCGCGTGACACGGCGGTGAGGCCGCTTTTCGGCGATGCTGCCACTGCCACTGCCTTGGAATTTGACCCCGACAGATCACATCCCATGAACTTCATGTTTGGTGTTGACGGCAGCGGCTATGATGCCGTGTGGGCTCCCTACGGTGGAATGCGTCGTCCCGTGACCCCCGAGGCACTGGTAGAGAAAGAGGTTGCTCCAGGTGTTTTCAGGCGTGGTATTGACATGATTGTCAACGGTATGGATGTTTTTGGCTTTGCCATCAAGCAGCCCCCCCGTTCGCTCAAGGAATTGATTTCAACATTCAATATCGACACCGATACCGTTGACTTGCTGTTGCTGCATCAAGCCAACAGGTTCATCGATGAGAAGATACGCAAGGCAATTAAGATTCCGCCCGAGAGGACACCTTACTGTCTTGAGGAGTATGGCAATGTCACCAGCGCTTCAATACCGTTGACCATGGTGTCGAGGTGCAGCGAGCGTTTGGCAGGCGACGACAAGCACTGCATCGCCTGCGGCTTTGGCGTTGGCTTGGCTTGGGCAAGCATGGAGTTTTATGCCGGCGGAGTGAAGTGCAGCGACATGATAACCTATTGAAAACAAGTCATCACTATGTCACAGTTTATCAATTCCAACAAGGAGTACTACTGGGGAGATTGGTATTTCAAGAATCATGTGATGCCCGAGGACTTTGACTACAAGGCGCACAAGAAGGAACTGTCGCCTTACTATGAGCAGCGCGGGTTCAAGGTGTCGATGATGTTTGCCGACTATTTCTCTCGTTTGAACGGCATCCACAGCGACCGCTATCTGTCGATGGATGTGTACTATTTCTTCATCATTCCAGCGCTCAACCGTCATGACTTCAAGGATGCCTACCTTGACAAGAACATCTACAGCATGCTCTTCCCCGATGTGCGCCAGCCCGTTACCATCGTTAAGAATATGCATGGCCATTTTTACCGAGATGGGAAAGAGATATCTCTCCAGCAGGCTGTGGAAGCTGTGTCTGAAGCTGCCACGGAACTTATCATCAAACCCACCGTCGAGACCTGCAATGGTGAAGGCGTAGCTCAGTTACAAGACACATCGGCAGCGACGGTAAGAGCCATGTTTGAGCATTACGGCATCAACTTCACCGTCCAGGAAAAGGTGAGACAACACCCTGACATCCAACAGGTGAACCCCACATCGTTGAACTCGATGCGCTTGTACACCTATCGTCGTCTGGACGGTAGCTATGAGTACCTGTATCCTTTTGCCCACCTGCGATTTGGAGGCAAGGGCGCCATCAAGGATAATGTGTCGCAGGGTGGGGGAACCTGCCTGATTAGCAAGGATGGTCTTGTCGATGACAGAGTCTATCGTTTCAAGCGCATGGAAGTTTCTTCGCTTAGGCGGGAAACGGGCGTTGAGAATTTGGTGATACCAAGTTATCAGCGGGTAATAGACACCTTGCTCAAGATGCACAGCCGTCTTCCTTATTTTGACTTTGTGGGATGGGATGTTACAGTCCTGCCAAATGGAGAGCCATTGTTCATTGAGTTTAATCTGGTACCCAGTGTGGAAGGCCCGCAAATGATGGCTGGCCCCATGTTCGGAGACTTGCTGGACGAGGTGATCGAACGGGCAAGCCGTGTGAAGTGCGACAAGGTGCAGGGATACAAAAAGACCTTCGGCAAGGATATGTTGTTTTACTTGCACATGCAGTAAGACTAACAGACAATTTTAGAGCCTTTTCCTCGTTAATTATATTAGAAGGATTGTGATAGTTCGTCAAGTCGTAAACTCGGTTTTCAAGTCATGCAGCTACCTGATGATTCAGGATGGCGACACCTGGATGGTGGATTGTGGTGACATGGATCGCTTGTTGCCGCTTGTTGAAGGGCGCCTGAGGGGCGTGTTGCTCACTCATGCGCATTTTGATCACATCTATGGACTGAATACGCTGATGGCCCTGTTCCCGTCAGTGCCTGTGTTGACCAACGAGGCCGGATACGAGGGACTACTCAGCGACAAACTGAACTTCTCGAGGTACTACGGCGATCCGTTCGTATTGGACGACCCCGGGAATGTGAGGCTTGTACAGGATGGTGAAGAGGTGGAACTGTTTGACGGTGTCACAGCTCGTGCTGTATATACACCGGGACACAGTCCTGGTTGTGTGACATGGATTGCCGACGATGCGGTATTCACTGGTGACAGTTACATCCCAGGGGTGAAAACGGTGGCCAATGTACCCCATTCCAACAAGGAGCTGGCCGCCTTGAGCGAGGCAGTAATCCGTGACTTGGCCAGGGACCTCAATATCTATCCGGGACATGCTTCCGAATTATGAACCAAGAAGAAAAAACAGATAACTGAATATGTCAGACAAAAAGATTTTACTTTGTCTAGCCCACATGAGTGGACAGGAAATGAAGTACATCCAGGAGGCATTTGATACCAACTGGGTAGTGCCGCTCGGGCCCAATGTTGACGCTTTTGAGGTGGATTTGGAGCATTTGTGCGGCGAGGGCAAGCATGTCGTCGTTTTGAGTTCCGGTACAGCTGCGATACATCTTGCGCTTGTCAACTTGGGCGTGAGTCGTGGCGACGAGGTGATTTGCCAGTCGATGACTTTCTCGGCAAGCGCTAACCCGATTACCTATCAGGGCGCGACACCCGTGTTTGTGGACAGTGAGCGTGACTCCTGGAACATGGACCCCAACTTGCTGGAAGAAGCCATCAAGGACCGTATCGCCAAGACCGGCCGCAAGCCTAAGGCGATTATTCCGGTCTATCTCTACGGCATGCCTGCCAGGATTGATGACATCATGGAGATTGCACACCGTTACGAGATTCCTGTCGTTGAGGACTCGGCCGAGGCATTCGGATCCCGCTATCGTGGCCGCCTATGTGGTACTTTTGGCAAGTTTGGCATCATGAGTTTTAACGGCAACAAGATGATTACCACCAGCGGCGGTGGGGCCCTCATTTGCTCCGACGAGGCCAGCAAGAAGAAGACCATGTTTTATGCCACACAGTCGCGCGAGCCCATGCCTTATTACCTGCACAAGGAAATCGGCTACAATTACCGCATGAGCAACATCTGTGCGGGTATCGGACGCGGACAGATGACAGTCCTGGAAGAGCATCTGGCCCATCACCGTCATCTTTGTGACCGCTATGTGGAACTGCTGGGCAATGCCGAAGGTATCATGGTGCATACCAATCCTGACGAACGCTATGACAGCAACTATTGGCTCAATACAATCCTTGTGGAGCCCGACAAGGCTGGCGTTGACTATGATGCCATACGGCAGCATCTGCAGGACTGCAACATCGAATCTCGGCCGTTGTGGAAACCTATGCACACCCAACCTGTATTCTCTGGTGCTCCGGCTTATGTCAATGGAGTGAGCGAGGAATTGTTTGCCAAGGGGTTGTGCTTACCCAGCGGACCCTGCGTGAGCGATGAGGATGTGGAGCGAGTGTGCCGTGAGATCCTTGCTTGCTGCAAATGACAGAGAAGAATAACTAAATCAAATTATACACGACAGATGAAGAAAATAGCAATTTATGGAGCGGGTGGATTCGGCAAGGAGGTCGCTTGCCTCATTGATCGAATCAACGCCAAAGGTGGAGACTGGCAATTGATTGGCTTCTTTGATGACAACACCAAGGCCGTCGGAACCGCTGTGTCGTGTTATGGCACGGTATTGGGCGGTATGGAGACCTTGGCAAATGTTGACGAGCCCCTCGCGGTAGCGATTGCGATTAACGACAACAAGGTTGTGCGGCGCATCCGTGAGAGCATTGTCAATCCACACATCTACTTCCCCAATCTGATTGATCCATCATTGTTCCTGGTTGATTCCCGAACGGTGACGATGGGTGATGGAAACATCATTCAGAACGATTGCATGATTTCATGTGACGCTTCGCTTGGCAATTTCAACCTCATCAATGACCATGTCGTGGTGGGGCATGACAACCACATCGGCGATTTCAACGGCCTCATGCCGGGTGCACATCTCTCGGGAGGCATCACGATTGGTGACAACAATCTGCTGGGTGTGGCAAGTGTAGTCCTTCAGGGCATCACCATCGGTAACGGTGTCACTTTGGGCGCAAACAGTGTGCTCATGACGCAGCCCAAGGACAACTGTACTTATCTGGGCGTGCCGGCCATGAAATTTGACTTCTGACGAGGTTTCATCGCGCAATAAGTGCATGACTTGTTACCTGAATCAGCTGTTCGGACCTGATTTGTATTGAAAAAAGTGTTTTTTTCTTGGTAAAAATGCACTTGGTGGTGCTGGATTAAGAAATTTTATATAATTTTGCACCTCGTAAAAAATATTGGCGCTGATGATGCGTTATATTTAGAGATAATGAATTTGAACCAATTCATAGAGAACTTTGCGGATCTGTTTGATGAAACAGATGCTGATACTATAAAGGCCACCACCTGTTTTAAGGATCTGGAGGAATGGTCATCACTTATTGCATTGTCGGTCATAGCAATGGTCGATGAGGAATATGATGTCGAATTCCGCGGCGACGATATCCGCGGTAGCAACACTGTCGAGGATCTTTACAACGTGGTCAAGTCGAAGGTCGAATGACGGCCTAAAATATAAACGCATACCGCCTCGGCATGTGCCGATGGCGGTTGTGTGGTTTCTTAAGTAACTTTTTCACTTCTTTAATCGCCTGATAAGATGGCAAAAATCAGATTTCATGGGGTTGGAATCAAGGCCATGAGTGCCTGTGTGCCTCCACAGATTGTTCATAATAAGGATTTGGGTTACCTGATTCCTGAGGAAGAAATAGAAAAAACCATTAACAACATAGGCATTGAGCAGCGACGCATCGCTGCCAATGATGTCACGGCAAGCGACTTGTGTTACAAGGCCGCCCGGCAGTTGATGTCTGACAATGACATCGATCCTGAGAGTATCGATGTGCTCCTTTTCATGAGCCAGACGGCCGATTATCGCATCCCTGCCACTTCGTGCCTGTTACAGCACCGATTGGGATTGCCTCGCGAGACGATGTGTCTTGACCTCACTCTTGGATGCTCGGGTTATGTGTTCGCCTTGAGCACGGCGTTTGCCTACGCTTCGATGGAAGGAGTGAACCGCGTTTTGCTGCTCGACGGAGAGACCTTCTCCAAAATAGTCAACCGCTACGACAAGGTGGATTGGCCGCTCTATGGAGATGCTGGAACGGCTACGCTGATTGAGAAAGGTGATTATGGCGAGGCGGTGTTCAATCTCAACACCGACGGCAGTGGGGAAGATGTGCTCAAGATACATGCAGGTATGCGCAACCCCATTACGCCCGACTCATGCGTGGCGCGGGAGCGAGAGGATGGTAACATCCGTAGCGACCTGGAGGTGTTCATGGATGGTATGGATGTCTTCAACTTTGCAATCAGCAAAGTGCCCAAGAGCATCAAGGTGTTGCTCCAGGAGGCCGACAAGACCATCGATGATGTGGATTACCTGGTCTTCCATCAAGCCAACCGCTTCATGATGGATTTCTTTGTCAAAAAACTCAAGATTTCACCTGATAGAGTACCTTATTGCATCCACAAGTATGGCAACACGAGCAGTGCATCAGTGCCATTGACAATCGCCAGTGAGTTGGCTGGCAAATTAGGCGGCACGCACACAGTGGTGCTCAGCGCCTTCGGTGCTGGCTTGAGCTGGGGCTCAGCCTTGGTGTCCATGCGTGACTGTAAGGTTTCTCCTGTCATCGAATACTGATCTATGGATTTCCCTCTCGACTTCCATCACATCGGCATTGCTTGCCGTGACATTCACAAGACCCAGGTTTTCTATGTGGCCATGGGCTATACTCCGTCACCCGTTGTTGACGACCCTTTGCAGCATGTGCGCGTCTGCTTTTTGGTCAAGGAGGGCGCGCCTCGCCTGGAACTGCTGGAACCCCTCGATGAACAAAACCCTGTTGCCCGCACACTGGAAACAGCTGGAGTGTCCCCCTATCATATCTGCTATAAGGTGCAGGACATCGATGCTGCTGTCGCTGAATTGAGGAAGCAGCGATTCCTTTTGGTGAACGGACCGGTTGTCGCTTGTGCCATGGACAATAGGCGTGTGGCCTTCTTGTTCCAGAAAAACACAGGTCTGATAGAACTTGTTGAGAAAACAGCTCGATGAACGGCATCCTGCTCTCTTTCATCATTCCACTATATAACACCGAAACTTTTATTATTCGGTGCCTGCAGTCTATCATTGATCAGGGATTCAACTCTGATGAATACGAGGTTATTGTCGTTGACGATGGCTCTACCGATGGAGGCAAGGGCATAGTGCAGTCCTTTGCGGCACAGCATCCCCAGGTGCGCCTCATCTGCCAACAGAATGCGGGTGTCAGTGCAGCGCGTAATGTGGCTATTGACGCGGCTCGTGGACGATATATCCAGTTTGTTGACAGCGACGACTACCTTGTGGAAGGCATGATGCCGCCGCTGTTGAACCGGGCCATGGACGAGAGTTTGGATGTACTGGAGTTTAACTATGACTGTGTGGACATCAAGGGCCAACCCATCCCACATGTTCGTGACGACAACTATCCGTCAACCGTTGTAATGACGGGGGTGGACTATTTGGGTAATCATAGCATGACCCCTTATGTTTGGCGTTTTCTCATCCGTCGTGACTATCTGGTCCGTGGGGGGTGGCGTTTCAATCCCTCGTTGATTGTGTGTGAAGATGGGGCACTGATTGCCGATTTCATGCTCAATGCAGCGCGTGTGGCCCACGATGAAACGGCCTCTTACTGCTATGTGAACCGGGGAGACAGTGCGATGCACAACCCCGACCGCGACCACTTGAGGCGACGCATTTTCAGCCAGGTCGATGCCGCTGTTTCCATCGATAAGTCGATATCCGCTTTTCAGGCAGCATCGGGTAAGCAGGCACCGCCCAGCGTGGCTGGCGTGAGGAATGTGTACCTCTATTTCTCGATGACCAAGGCTTTGACATGCGGATTGGTTGATGAGGTCCTGGACCGCATCCGTCAGGCGG
This sequence comes from Muribaculaceae bacterium, assembly GCA_017619255.1. Taxonomy (GTDB): domain Bacteria; phylum Bacteroidota; class Bacteroidia; order Bacteroidales; family Muribaculaceae; genus Sodaliphilus. The sequence continues at coordinate 7,188 of JAFZSS010000196.1, read as the reverse complement.
GCCTGTATCCTTTCCCGTGTGTGGGCCCTGAGGCCAACTATTACGGGATAAAGTGGAAGGTAATCCACTGGGTGATGATGCGCCCGCGATTGTGGGCTTTCTTGAGTAAAATATACCGAATGATAAAGAAGTAGAAATGACGACTTTTGTCTTTCGCAATCAGACGATTGAGCCGTTCTTGGGCTATGACGGCATGACCTATTCGGGCTACGGTGACATCAGCGTGGTGCCGCAGGATGTAGACCGTTATATCTGGTTCTATCAGGTGCCAGTAAATGCCGACGCGATACAGTTGGCCCAAGAGGTGGAGTCCTGTTGTGATCAACTGGACTATGTGCTGGCCCGTGCCGACAAGCACAAGCCGTTTATCATCTTCTCGATGGTGGACCTGTTCCCTGTGCGTTTGACTGGTGAGGACCGTGCTGTCGCCGACGCTGTTATTTCGTTCAATAGCCATGCCATGCGGCTTGCAGCGGATAATTCTCATGTCAAGTGTGTGGACTTCAGCGAATTCACTTCACGATATGGCGCTGAGGAATTGGTAAATTGGAAATTCTACCACATGTCTCAGACATTGCTCAACACGAAACTGGCCCGTGACTTCCAAGCGTGGTGGCAGCGGGTTGAGGACGAGTTGGCACTGCGGCGTAAGAAATGCCTTGTCCTGGATCTGGACAATACCCTTTGGGGCGGTGTTCTGGGTGAGGATGGTGTCGATGGCATCAAGTTGGGCGGTGACTATCCGGGCAATGCTTATCAGTCTTGGCAGCGTGCCCTGTTGCAACTGTCGCATCACGGAGTGATTCTTGCCGTGTGCAGCAAGAACAACGAGTCCGATGTGCAGGAGGCTTGGGATAATAATCCCTCGATGGTGCTCAAGCGTGAGCACTTCAGCGCCCTCCGCATCAACTGGGATGACAAGGCAACCAACCTGCAGCGACTGGCCGACGAGTTGAACATCGGACTTGACAGCATGGTTTTCCTCGATGACAATCCCACAGAACGCGAGTTAGTCAAGCAGATGTTGCCACAGGTGGAAGTGCCTGACTTCCCCGAGAAACCATATTTGCTTATGCCGTTTTTCAGGCAGCTGGTAGAGCGTTATTTCCGAATTCATGAGGTGACCGATGAGGACCGCGCCAAGGCAGAGCAGTATCGTGCTAATGCGTTGCGCAACTCGGAGCAGTCGCGTTTTGTCGATTTGGACACATACCTCTATAGCTTGGAAATCTGCCTCGACATTAAGCGTGCCGATGATCACAATATCCCGCGCATTGCACAGATGACGCAGAAGACCAACCAGTTCAACCTTACGACGCGCCGTTACACCGAGGAGGATGTGCGTCAGCGCATCAATAAAGGTTGGCCTGTCATTTGCATGAATGTCAGCGACCGTTTCGGTGACAGCGGCATCACTGGTGCCATCTTTATCGAACCGAGGGCTGATGACGCTGTGCGCATTGACTCGCTGCTGCTCAGTTGTCGCATTCTGGGCAAGGGTATTGAGGAGGCTTTCGTCAAGACGGTGCTTAACCTGTTGCGCCTGGATGGCGTCAGGAAGGTTTATGCCGACTACCTGCCAACAGCCAAAAACGGCCAGACAGCCGATTTCTATGACCGCATGGGTATGACCTGCGTGTCAACCGACGCTGATGGCGCAAAGCATTACGAATTGGCGTTGAATGATGTGTATGAGATCAAGAATTGCTATAATATAAGGGTACTATGAACCTGGAAGAAAAAGTATTAGAAATAATGTGCGAAGTGTTTGATCAAGACGAAATCACCACCGACGCTTCGCAGAAGAATTGTGAACGCTGGGACTCTTTGCTCCATCTCACTTTGGCTTCGGAATTGGAGGATGCTTTTGAGATCGAGCTGGAGCCCGAGGAGATTGCCGAGATGACCGATTTCCAGCGTGTCATCGCTATGCTCCAGTCTAAATTGTAATCCATCCATCTCTTCTCTTCACAACACGGAATCATCGATGGTTCGGGGGCGCATTGCCTTTATTGACTTCATGAAATGTCTGTGCATCATGCTTATCGTGATGTACCACATTGACCATGAGTTTTTCAATTATCTCGCCCCCAATCTGAACAATGCCCTCCAGGCTTTCCGTCTGCCGATGTATTACTTCATATCGGGCATTTTCTTCAAGCATTATGCAGGCTTTGGTGACTTCACACGGCGCAAGGTGAACAACATCCTTGTGCCGTTCGTTTTCTTTGTGGTGATGGCCTATGCCATGCGTTTGCTTGAGTATCTGGTGCGCCTTGCGGTGGGCGCCGATGCTATTGATATCAGCCTGTCGCATCTGTTTGAGCCGTTCTACATGCGCTATTGGGAGATGTCGGCGCCGCTATGGTTCCTGCTCAGCCTGTTCTGGGTAAACATCATCTTCTATGCATTGAGGAGTTTAATCAAACCCGTGTGGGGGGTGATTGTGGCTACGGTGCTGATTTCGCTGGGCGGTTATTGGTTGGGCACTCACAAGATTGTGTTGCCCCTCATGCTGGACACATCGCTGATGGCCTTACCCTATTTTGTGCTGGGGTGGGGCTTGAACCGCTTGGGTGCCTTGAATCGTAACCGATGGGATCGCTGGGGCATTGTTGCGCTGGCACTGGTAGCAGTTCCGCTCTATCTGCTGAGTGAATCGTTGAATCTTCACTCGCTGGTCTTGCCGGCTTATTGGAAATTGTACATTTTGCCATTCGCAGCCATTGTGGCGCTCTTCTGGGCATGCAAGCCGTTACATCACATTCCTGTCCTGTGCCACTACGGACGCTATTCGCTCATTATCCTGGGCACCCATCCCTTACTGTTCCTGCCGATTCGTTCCTGGTTCATCTTGCGTGGCGGTATGGAGCCCGGCATTACACTCACACTGCTTGTGTTTGTGTTGACGATGCTGCTGGAATGGCCCGTGATTTGGCTGCTCAAGACCTACGCTCCGCGTTTTACTGCACAGAAACCCTTTTTTGACGCTGGCTGGAAAATACTATACCGATGAAACATATCGCTCGATTGATTGCTATCTTGGCTTCTTTTGCACTGCTTTTTGCAGCCTATGGTGGGCGTGTCGACCCCAATATATGGACCTTGCCTTCATTGGCCACCCTGGCATTGCCTGCTGTGGCGATTGTCGCTCTAGTGCTGCTGATATTGCTGGCTGTTTTTAGGCAATGGCAGGCTTGTGCCGTTATCTTTGGAGCATTGTTGTTGTCGTGGCCAACACTGCGTCTTATCGCTCCGGTCAACCTGTTCAATGTCAAAGCAGACCCTGAAAAGACTCAGCTGTCGGTGTTGACAATGAATGTGGAAGAGTTCAATTGGCAAAAAGGGGACACCAAGCCAAACAAATCCCTGCGTTACATTCTTGACCAGGACGCCGACATCGTGGTCATCCAAGAGGGGTTGGTCTATTTCCCCTTTGAGAAACTCAAGAATGTGACTCCCATGCTCAATGAACTGTACAAGAAGTACCCCTATCGCAAGAAACATTACTACGATGTGGGCATCCTCTCAAAGTACCCCTTCATCGAGGTGGAATCGCCTGTATTGGCTCAGGACACCTTGAACTATTTCATCAAGGCTTGGGATGTGGACGCCCCAGGAGGGGAGTTAAGGGTGGTGAATATGCACTTGAGTTCGCTGCGGATGAATAAGAACGATAACCGCATCATCGATTCAATGAATAAACCCTCGGGGCGCAAAAATCGCGCTAAGTCGGTTTTAAAGAAACTGATGGGCGGTTTCCGCGGCCATGTGAGACAGGCGCAGGCTGTACGGCGACTTTTGGACGATACGGCCGGCGATGTGCTGGTCATGGGTGACATGAATGAGACGCCTGGTTCCTATGCCTACCGCACCGTGTGTGGAGATGACATGCGTGACGCTTGGGCCGACGCCGGCGTCGGTCCCACTTACACCTTCCATGATCATCACCTGTATGTCAAAATTGACCACATCCTTTATCGTGGTGACATGAAGGCGTTGTCTTGCCGTCGTGACAAGGAAGGGGAGAGTGACCATTATCCGCTAGTGGCTGTTTTCCAGCGTTGACGGCTGATAGACAAAATAAATTGCTCCCAGTCTCGTTCTTTAAATATGAATATCAAGATTTTCATGAGAATGAGCAATAATATGAGATGGCCCTTATGGATGGTTTTGGCTGTGATAGTCATGGCCGCCGTGTTCTCATCGTGTATCGAGGACGCTTTCACCACCTCGTCGAGCGATGTGCTCGCTTTCAATCGCGACACGGTGGCGTTTGACACGGTCATCACCCTACAGGGCACCGCCACCAAGCAGATGGTGGTCTATAACCACAGCAACAAGCAGATCAACATATCGTCGATCAAGGTGGCGGGCAATGCCACCAAGGGGCATTTTCACCTCAATGTTGACGGTGTCCGTGGCGATGAGTTCAACAATGTGGAAATCCGCGGTAATGACTCCATCTACATCTTCATCGAGGCCTATCTCGACGAGATGGAGCGGGATGAGCCCACGCTGCTCGAGGACCGCCTCATCTTTGAGACCAACGGGGTTACCCAGACTGTGCTGCTCACGGCATGGGGCCAGGATGTGGTCCGTATCAATGGAGATACCATCTCCCGTAATACCCGATTCACGGCAGCTAAGCCCTATCTGATCTATGATACCATGTATGTGGCTCCTGGTGCTACCTTGACGCTCGATGAGGGAACGACATTGCTGTTCCACGACAAGGCGGCGATACGCTGTGCCGGACGCATGCTGGCGAACGGCACGGCCGAGGCACCCATCACTTTCCGTGGTGACCGCTTGGACCGCGTTGTCGGCGAGACAAGCTTTGACATCATGTCGGGGCAGTGGGGTGGCGTTATTTTCACACCGCCCACGATGGGCAATGTCCTCAAGCATGTCATCATGCGTGGGAGTTCCATCGGCATGCATTGCAGTGCCTATGGCGACACAATCAATTGCGCTTTGAAACTGGTCAACTGTGTGTTGACCAACTCGGCATCGACCTGTCTGGCGACAGCGACCTGTTATGTGCAGGCCATCGGTACTGAGTTCAGCGATGCTGCCGAGGAGGTGGCCTATTTCGCCGGTGGCAAGGTGATGGCCTCTCAATGCACTTTTGCCAACAACTATCTCTTCAAAGTACCCACATTGCCCATTGTCAATGTGTTTGATGTGGAGTACAGCGATGGCACTATCGGTAAAATCAAGGCCTTTTTTGACAACTGTATCCTCCACGGCCTTGTTCCGGAACTCAACGAGGGAAGACTAGACAATTTTGATGTCTTTATGCGTTATTGCCTGTTCAAGAGCGCGGGCGAAGACGATACGCATTTCATCAATTGCATTTGGGAGGGCGACCCGAAGTTCCTCACGGTGCGTGACGACTACTTCTTTGATTACAGGCTAGGCAACGAGAGCGACGCTATCGGAAAGGGTAATCCCGCCCTGTGTCCTGCCGAGGCTCGCTATGATCGTTATGGCAATGACCGCTTGGCGGGAGGGGCCGTCGATCTGGGTGCTTATGTCTGGATTCCCATTCCCGAAGAATAAGGGCTGGTGATGACTCTGTCCACTGGTATAACCAAAATTCTCAAGCATATGAAACGCTTTTTCCTCCTGTCGGTGCTCGTCGTGGCATTGACAGCTTGTATGACAGCCCGCGAGACCGTGGCGCCGGCTAAGGTATTGCCCAAGCACGAGTTCCGTGGGGCGTGGATGCACATCATCGGTCAGGGCCAGTATGCCAAGATGCCCCCTGAGCAGACGCGTCAGTACCTCATCAGCCAACTGAACCTGCTGCAGCAGGCCAATTGCAATGCCGTTATTTGGCAGATTCGTCCGCAGGCCGATGCCGCCTATGTCAGCGAACTCGAGCCCTGGACTCGTTGGCTCACGGGGGAACCGGGTAAGGCGCCGCAACCCGTGTGGGATCCCTTGCAGTTCATGATTGAGCAGGCTCATAGCCGTGGCATGGAACTCCACGCCTGGATCAACCCTTACCGTGTCACCTGCAGCGAGGAGGACCAGCCCGCTCCGGGACATATCTACTATGAGCATCCTGAGTGGTTCCTCAAGTATGCCGACGGCAAACTCTATTTTGACCCTGGCTTGCCCGAGAGCCGCGACTTCATCGACACGGTGGTGAGGGACATCCTCACGCGCTACGACATCGATGCCCTGCACATGGATGACTATTTTTATCCATATCCGACCAAGGGTGCTGAATTCCCCGACACGACATCTTACAACGAATACGGCATCGGTTGGGACAAGAATGACTGGCGACGCCACAATGTCGACCTGCTCATCGAGCAGTTGCACAACACTATTCAGGAGGTGAAGCCCTGGGTGCGCTTCGGTATCAGCCCCTTCGGCATCTGGCGTAACAAGGCGAGCGACCCCGACGGTAGCGAGACTGACGGCTTGCAGTGCTACGATGCCCTGTTTGCCGACTGTATCAAGTGGACCGCCGAGGGCTGGGTGGACTACATGGTGCCGCAACTCTACTGGGAACTGGAGCACAAACTGGCCAGCGACCTTGTTCTCATGCACTGGTGGAATGACCATGCCAACGGCCGCCACATGTACTTCGGCCAGTCGGTCAGCAATGTGATGTCCCATCAGGATATCGCCGACGAGGGCGGCGACACGATCAATCCCACACAGCTTGACCACAAGCTGCGTTTGCAACGCTCCATGGATGATGTTCATGGTGTGACCTGGTGGCCCGCTTACAGCATCACCGGCAACTATAAGGGCGTGCTCGATTCGCTATCAACAACCCAGACAAGCCATCCCGCCTTGATTCCGCCATACACTTGGATTGACAGCGAGAAGCCGCATCGTGTGCATGACCTCAAAATAAGTAAAATGGAGGGTGATAAGTATCTCATGTGGCGTCCGCATGAGACCGACGATCCGATGCAGCAGGCCGTGCGTTATGTGATTTACCGCTACCCTAAAGGCAGGAAAGGTCACTTGGATAGTCCTGCCAATATCCTTGGCATCACTGGCCAGACTCATTTCTTGCTGCCTGATGGCGGCAAGGGCAAATGGCAATATGCCGTAACCGCGCTCGACCGCTGCTGGAACGAGAGCGATCCCGCCTGGAAATAACCCTTATCCTCTCCCATATCAATCAAACGACAGCCGCCCCATCACAGGGCGGCTGTC
>JAFZSS010000195.1 GCA_017619255.1 Muribaculaceae bacterium | reverse complement strand
GGAGTGCAGGCAATGATCTTCAAGGCGGAAAGGTTTACTTCTATCGCACAAATAACGAGAATTTCACTCCATTTTTCACTTGGCGTATTGGTATTCAAGCTGTTTATATTAATGATGACAACAAGAAGTCATATTCCAAGGTTGTCTATGACGAGGTGTTTGAGCATGTTGCAACAATGCCTGTACCCTTAAACCCTCAAATTTCAGAATTCATTGATTATGAACCCTACTTCTTTGAAGATGGATATTTCACTATGGGCATTCATTTGGGCTATGCAATTGGTCAAGATCTTCATCAAAACCCAGTAGGTGATGACTATACTAGAGAAAAAGATTTTACTAATGTTGATTATACCATTCTGGACAAAGAAAAAGTTTCATTCAGCATTTTCACTGACAATGACGAGGTCTTTACTTTCACTCCCGAGATGTTCCCTGGTGAGATTGATGAACCATTAACTCAATGCCCTTACACCGTTAGAACCCCAGGTGGCAATATTGGATATTGGGTTGTACAGTTTGATGAAACGACCAATTGGACTGATTCTATTATTGCACATGGCTATGAAGCAGAAAGGTTCTTCGATTGGCGTATCGGTATTCAGACCTTCTACACCGATAATGGCCAGACCACATCATCAGACATTGTGTACATGGAGATTTATCCGCAGTTGCAAGAGGCAAAGGATGTCAAGTCGACTTCTTTCTTTGCCGACTGGTCTTGCAATGCCGAGAACACTTATATGATTAATAACTTTATCGGTACTGATTGTGGCTATTTCCTGTATGTTATTGACAAGGCTACACAAGATACTGTATTAGTCCAGAATGTTGAGCCTACCTACCCTCAGTCAGCTGTCGTGAATTCCATTCCTGGTGCCACCTATACGGTTGAGGGCTTGACCCCTGGAACCACTTACCAGTATTATGTGGTAGTAAAACAAAATACGGGCATGTCTTATCCGTCGGTTGTTCGTGAAGTGACTTTGCCTGAGAATGGTGTTTACATGCTGGGCGGCGACGACCAGGGTTGGGATTGCACTCAGGGTACCCAATTCGCCTATGACGCTGAGAACGAAGTTTACACTGCTACCATTACCTTCCCCGCTGAGGTCAACTACTTCGGCTTCACCACCACGTTGGCCGAGAACAACGACGATGGCGGCTGGGCTTACATTGAGCCGTTCCGCTTCGGTGCCATTTCCGATGAGGGTACCGACTACTGGTACACTGGTGATGAGGATTACATCTCACTGACTTGGGATGCATATCATGCAATCCGCATCCCCGGCGGCGAGTACAAGCTGACCGTTGATCTTAAGGAAATGAAACTCTACATTGAGAATGAAGAGGAGCCCCAGGGCCTGCGCGGCGATGTGAACGATGACAAGGTGGTTGACATCACCGACGCTACTATGCTCATCAATTACCTGCTCAGCGGTGATGCCACTGACATCAACATGGTGAACGCCAACTGCGACCTGCAGGGCAATGTTGACATCAGCGACGCCACTACCTTGATCAACTTCCTGCTTAACGGCACTTGGCCCGACTGATTTTAAGTATTCGGATTAAAAATTGAAAGGGGAGACATTTTCGTCTCCTCTTTTTGTTTTAATGGCCTGAGTAATATTGCACTATGCGCGAGAAATCAATTATTAGCTTGTCCGGAGAAAACTTATCTGTCAATGAGGATGTAGGGCCTCGCCTTGGCGTGGCCTGCCCTTCCAGCACGGGTGCCATCAGCCGGCACCGCCCCTGAGTGTCAGGAAAAAAGGCCAAAGGCCTGTCAAGATTACACTGAAACACTGTCTGTCGCTCTTACAGGGCTCATCTCATTGGCCGACCTCATAGCAGGGGTTACGCGAGCCTGCAGCTCGCTCCACCACCTGCCTATAATCTGGTCAGCCCTAACGGGCTTCAGCCAAGCCTACTTCGGTTTTGCATCCTTTAAGAGTCTGACAATCACTCCGTTTTGTTGAGTATAGGGGATTTTACTGGACACTAAAGAATTACTTGAGGGCGGCAAGTCGCTTGGGGTCGCCGACAATCCACAGGATGTCACCAGCGCGGAAGGTCAGATCGGGGGTGGGGGAAAGATAATCGTCCTCGCCGCGTTGCACGGCTACGAGTAAAGCGCCGTAGTCTTCCCTCAGGTGTGTGTTCTCGAGCGACACACCGATGATGGGTGATTTCTCGCTGATAGCAAAGTGGATGAACTTGACATCGAGCGGGTTCTTTTCAATCGGGTCATTCTCGGCTTCAACGAGGGGCAGCATGCGTTGAATCTGGTCCTCGGTACCGATCACGCCCAGCATATCCCCCGGGAAAATGCGCATGTCGCCCGACGGGACAGCATGCCGCTTGTTGCCACGCTGGATATTGACCAGGTTGACGCCATAGCGTGTTCTCAGGTCCAGGTTGCGCAGCTGCTCTCCCACAAAGGGGCAATCATGCCCCACCTTTATATAGGCAAGATGGAGGTCACTCACCAAGTTGTTTTCACGGCCGGTGCGGCGGTTCTCCCGCTCGTTGATGTTGTTGATGAAGCGTTTCTCGATATTGGTGATGCGGCGTCTCAGTGGCGTGGGCACGGTGGATATGATGATGAGCAGAAGGGCAATTATCACCAATGCCGCGATCATCGACACGGCGCTGGTGTAAACGCCGTGCAGGATAGAAGTGACAAAGATGATGGAGATAATAGCACTGATAATGGTCATGATCACGAACGGAACATAGGACACATTGCCCGAGGTCTCGACCAGGCGTTCCTGCTCACGGCGTTTGACCGATGGCAGGATGATGGAAACAATGAGGGGTCCCACGATGGCGAGGGAAGTGATGATACTGATGAGATGCCCCCAGATATTGTCGCCCATTAGTTTGATTATAAACGGTATCAGATAGGTGCGGCACAGCACAATCAGAGCAATGATAATGACTGAATAAACAACAAGCCGCAGAACATATCGGCCGACGATGGACTTCCACAGGTTGACTGTCTCGCTGTTCTCGCTCTCGCTGGCGTTATGGCTGTAGCCATTAAGCAAGCGGGTCCAACGCTTGGGCAAAATCTTGTATAGCGCATTATAGCAAGGCACAGCCTGCTTGATGAAGAATGGCGTGGTGAAAGTAGTGACTACCGACACCGCCACAATGATTGGGTAGATGCTCTTGTCGAGCACGCCCAGGCTTGTGCCCAGCGTGGCAATGATGAATGAGAACTCACCGATTTGGGTCAAGGAGAAACCTGATTCCAGAGCCAGTTTGAGCGGTTGGCCTGTCGCCAACATGCCAAAGGTGCCGAAGACAATCATGCCGACAATCACCACTGCCGCCAGCAGGGCGATGACGCTCCAGTGCCTGGTCATCACAGTGGGATTGACCATCATGCCCACCGAAATGAAGAACACAGCGCCGAAGAGATCCTTGACGGGACCGATGAGTCGCTCGATGCGCTCAGCTTCGTTGGTGCCCGCAAGGATGGAGCCCATGACAAAGGCGCCTAACGCTGCCGAAAACCCTGACTTGATGGAAAACAGCACCATGGCAAAGCACAGGCCCATGGCGATGATGAGCATCTGCTCGTCACTGATGTAGCGCTTGAACCGCTTGAACAAAGTGGGAATCATAAAGATGCCCACGGTGAACCACATAATCAGGAAAAACGATAGTTTGAGGATGCTGCCCACCATCTCCTCACCCTTGACACTGTTGTTCAAGGCAATGGACGATAGTATCACCATCATCACCACGGCAAACAGGTCCTCGACAATGAGCACAGCAAAGGTCATGGGAACAAAGCGCCGTTGTCGCATGTTCAAGTCGGTCAAGGCCTTGAGGATGATGGTAGTTGATGACATCGAAATCATGCCGCCCAGGAAGATGCTGTTCACCAGCCCGAATCCCAGATATTTACCCACGATGAACCCCAGGCTCATCATGCCTAGAACGATGATAAGAGCAGTGACTATCGCCGAGCCGCCCACATCAATCAGCTTCTTGAAACTGAATTCCAATCCCAGGGAGAACAGCAACACAATAATGCCAATCTGCGCCCAGAACTCAATGTTGGCCTCGCCAGCCACCGAAGGCAGCAGCGTGAAGTGTGGGCTGGCCAAGAAGCCGGCGACGATGTAGCCCAGCACAACAGGCTGTTTGAGCATCTTGAAGACGACAGTGGCGATTGCACCAAGTACAAGAATGAGCGCCAGGTCGCTGATTAGGCTGTTGATATCCAAAGATTCCATCTACGATGTGGGTACATTAATGAAGAATTGATTTTTCTTACATATTCATCTCGTTGGTGATGGTAATGGATACGGCATCGCTCTCGTCCTTGATGGCTTTGAATAAGGATGGCGCGTTCACGCTGTTCTTGCTGCGCACCATGAAGTTCACAATGGTCTGCTGGTTCTCGTAGTCATACTTCATGAACTCATCGCTGATGTGAACCTCATTGTCCGTGATGATATCACGAATGGGTTGGATGTCGTTGAGGATGCCAGGCACCCTGACGCGGATGATTTTGGATTCCCACAGGAAGTTGTACCGCTGCTCAATGCGCTCGATGTGGACTAGAATGAAGATGATAAGCAGGGTAGCGATGATGGAAATAAGGTACATGCCCGCACCCACAGCCAAGCCGATGCAGGCAGTCATCCAGATGCCCGCTGCCGTGGTCAGACCACGCACCGAGCCTTTCATCTGAATGATGGCTCCAGCACCCAGGAAACCCACACCGCTCACCACCTGGGCGGCGATGCGTCCGGGGTCGCCATTCTTGAGTCCGAGATACACTTGAGGGATATAGATGGAAATCAGCATCGCCAGCGTGGCACCCATCGAGATGAGGGCAAATGTGCGCAGTCCGGCAATCTGCCCCTTGCGACGACGCTCAATGCCGATAGTGGCACCCAGCAACAGACTCAATACCAACTTGGTGATAGCCCCGGCCAGATTCACATCGGGGCTAATGATATCGTTGTAAATATTTTCCAGCATAATCGTGGCTATTTTTCTTATACATTTAAACTACAAAATTACCGATTTTCCTACATTCTTGCAACCCTTCTGCTTAAAAATGACTATTTTTGCCCAAACAAATCATCCATATAAGACCAAAATGAAAAGATTCTTTCTCTCATTCATGCTTTTTGCATGTGTGGCGATGCAGTTGTCAGCTCAGATGCTTGTGGGTTCTTACAACATCCGTTACAAGAATGACGGTGACAGTGTCAAGGGCAATGTGTGGGGCAAGCGTTGTCAGGTCATCTGTGACCAGGTGAACTTCATGTCGCCTGACATCTTCGGGGCGCAAGAGGTGCTTCATGGCCAGTTGATGGACATGCTGGAGCGTTTGGATGGTTATGACTACATCGGTGTGGGGCGTGACGACGGTAAGACAGGTGGCGAGTATGAGGCCGTTTTCTACAAGACCGACCGCCTGCGGCTGCTTGACCAGGGACATTTCTGGCTCAGCGAGACACCTGACCGCCCTGGCTTGGGGTGGGATGCGGCCTGTGTGCGCATCTGCACCTGGGGAAAATTTACCGGACAGACTGCAACCGACGATGAAGCGTTCTACTTCTTTAATCTTCACATGGATCATGTGGGCGTTGTAGCTCGCCGAGAGGCGGCCAAACTTATCGTCTGCAAAATCCGTGAGATTGCTCAGGGTGCGCCCGTCGTTGTCACGGGGGACTTCAATGTGGACCAGAAAGACGAGATCTATACGATATTCACCAATTCTGGCCTGTTGAAGGACTCTTTCCTGGCTTCACGCCTTCGCTTTGCCGAAAATGGCACATTTAACTCGTTTGACCCTGAACTATATACCGACAGCCGCATCGACCACATCTTTGTGTCGCCGCAGCTACAGGTGGAATCCTATGGTGTCCTCACCAACGGCTACTGGACTGCTGACGATAATTCGGCCGAACAACTCAAGGGCCACGATGCACCACAGGAGATCTCGTTCAGCAAGTATTCACGACGCCAACCCTCAGACCACTATCCTGTCTTTGTGCGCTTGAACCTCCTAGGGCGGTGAGGAATATTAACTTTAATTAATCGTAGGATTTGGTCATGAATTAGTGAAAAAGCAGTAATTTTGCCAATTCATGTGAAATAAACAATGATTAGTCATATCATCGACGACACATTACTGATAAAACTGCAAGCCCTCATTGGTAGCGTGCAGCGCATTGCCATCACTTGTCATAAGTCACCTGATGGAGATGCCTTAGGCTCGACGCTAGCTTTGTGCCATGTGCTGCGGCGCATGGGAAAAGAGGCTGTTGTCGTCACTCCTGATATGGCGCCAAAAGCATTGGAGTTCATTCCCGGTGTGCGAGATATCGTTGTTTTTACAAGGCAAGAACTGCGTGCCAAGCATGTGCTGAATGAAGCGCAGCTCATCTTTTGTCTCGACTTCAACTCCCTGCACCGCATTGACCGCTTGGGAGAGATCATTGAGCCGCTCAAGGTCAAGCGTGTACTCATCGACCATCACCTCAACCCCGAGGACATATTTGACATTTCAATCTCACATCCCGAGGTTTCTTCAACATGCGAGCTGGTCTTCAGGGTGATGATGCAAATGGGGTTGCTGCGTCTGATGGACCGGCAGGTGGCCAGCTGCCTGTATGTGGGACTCACAACCGATACCGGTGGTTTCGCCTACAGTTGCGACAATCCGGAGTTCTATGAGATACTGGCTTCGATCATGCGACGCCACATCGACCGCATCACGCTATATAACAGGGCGATGAACACTTTCAGCGCCGACAGCCTGCGACTTCAGGGATATGCCATCAGTGAGAAAATGCAGCTGTTCCCTGATCAAGGCGCCGCACTCATCGTGCTCGACAAGACCGAACTGGAACGCTTCAACTATAACCGTGGCGATACCGAGACATTGGTCAACAAACCCCTTGCCATCCCGGGAATCTATTGGAGCGTCTTCATGCGTGAGGATGCCGACAAGGTCAAGGTGTCGTGCCGTTCACAGGGCGATTTCTCGGTGAGCGATATTTGTACACGCTATTTCAATGGCGGCGGTCACGAGAATGCCGCAGGGGGAGACTTCATAGGTACCATAGATGATGCTGTGGCTGTTTTCTACCAAGTGCTGTCCGACCTTTTCCCCGTGCAAGATAAATCAGAACAAACATCAACACAAGAACAATAATAATGAGAAAGAGTGTTTTTACTTTCGTGATGTCAATGGGCATGCTTGCCCTCATGTTGCTTACAGCATGCAATGAAGACCAGAGTTACGCCGACCGCCTCAATGAGGAGCGCAACGCTGTGAATGCTTACTTGGCTAATCACCGTGTCGTGATGTCCATTCCAGAAGACTCGGTATTTGAATCGGGGCCCGATGCTCCCTTCTACCGCATTGATCCCGATGGTAATGTATATATGCAAGTGCTCGATCCCGGTGACCTGAACGATAAGGCCAAGGATAGCGAGCCCATATATTTCCGTTACTCCCGCTACAGTCTCTCGACCTGGTATGCCGATGGCACCTGGCAGGTTTACAGTGGCAATGAGAACACGATGGATGCGGTATCGTGCAGTTTCAATTTTAAAGACTATACCTTACCTTCCTCGTCACAATGGGGATATGGCTTGCAGTATCCGCTGCTCTTCTTGGGTGTCGAGTGCGAGGTCAACCTCATCATCAAGTCACAGTATGGCTTCACAAGTGAGATTTCTTATGTGATGCCGTTCTTCTTCCATGTGCGTTACTATCATAGCCAGATATAGTTTTTAGTCCCCAGTAGTTGGCGGATGCCAACACCTAACTTCAAACTCCATAAATAATGTCATTGATTAAGTCAATATCCGGAATTCGCGGTACCATCGGCGGTAATGCCGGCGATGGCCTCACGCCGCTCGATATCGTTAAGTTTACTTCGGCTTATGCGACCTTCATGCGCCGCAACTCGCCTGTTAAAAGTAATGTCATCGTCGTTGGACGCGACGCTCGCCTGTCGGGTCGTATGGTTCTCAACACCGTTGTCGGCACGCTCACTGGCATGGGCTTTGATGTGGTGAACATCGGCCTCGCGACAACTCCCACTACCGAACTTGCCGTGGTGGGCGAGCATGCTTGTGGTGGCATCATCATCACAGCCTCGCACAACCCCAAGCAGTGGAATGCTTTGAAATTGCTGAACCATAACGGTGAGTTCTTAACAGATGCAGAAGGGAAAGAAGTGCTGCGCTTAGCCGAAGCCGAGGACTTTGATTATGCCGATGTGGACTATCTGGGCCGTGAGCAGAAGAACTATACCTGGCTGCGTCGCCACATTGACCATGTGCTGGCACTTGACCTGGTTGATGTTGAGGCCATCCGCAAGGCTGACTTCACAGTGGCTGTTGATGCCGTCAACTCTGTGGGTGGTGTTGCTATTCCCCTGTTGCTTGAAGCCTTAGGTGTAAAGAAGGTGGAGAAACTCTTCTGTGACCCCACCGGAAACTTCGGACACACGCCCGAACCAATCCCCGAGAACCTAACTGCCATCAGCGACTTTATGAGGCAAGGAAAGGCCGATGTGGGCTTTGTTGTTGATCCCGATGTGGACCGTCTGGCCATTATTATGGAAAACGGTGAGTTCTTTGTCGAGGAGTACACGCTTGTAGCCGTGGCGGATTATGTGCTCAGTCACACGCCGGGCGCCACGGTGAGCAACCTGTCATCGTCGCGCGCACTGCGTGATGTGACCATGAAACACGGCTGCTCCTATACCGCTGCCGCCGTGGGTGAGGTCAATGTCACCACCGAGATGCGTCGCACTGGTGCTGTCATCGGCGGCGAGGGCAACGGCGGTGTCATCTATCCCGCCAGCCACTATGGCCGCGATGCCCTTGTTGGCGTTGCGCTCTTCCTTTCATTGCTGGCCCACAGCGGCAAGACCGTCAGTCAGTTGAAGCAGACTTATCCCCAATACAGTATCGCCAAGACCAAACTGGAACTCAAACCCGGTATGGATGTTGACGCAATATTGCGTGCTGTGGAGAAGCATTATCAGGGTGAACAGATGACAACCATCGATGGCGTGAAGATTGACTTTGCCGACGGTTGGGTACACCTGCGCAAGAGTAATACCGAGCCCATCATCCGTATCTACAGCGAGGCCCATACCATGCAAGAGGCAGAGCAATTGGGTAATGATGTGAAAGCCATAGTTCTTTCACTCATCTGAATTATTTGTCACACTACAGAATAGAAGCGACCCGTAGTTTTTCATGGGTCGCTTTTTTCGATGATAACCGCTCCGCTGGATAGGTCATGGTAAGTGATGGACAGGGAATCACACTCGCGTAGCAAGGGAACGGCATCATACATGGCTCCAGAAATGATGAGGCGGTCAAATTGGTAGAGTTCGCGCAGTTTGGCGGCGGTACCATGGTATCGTTTAGTGACGATGATGTCATCAACAGGCAACCGAACGCTGGCGGTTGCCTGTTTCCACTTGCCACTACCCACAGCCAGGAAACGATGTCCCATCAGGAGGGCATATGGTGGCTTGAACAATGCATCATTGAGGTGAAGGACTGTGTCGACAGGTACATTTACCAGTTGATTGATAGCATGGCGAGCCAGAAAACCACTATGATAACGGGAGACATCGTCAAGGTCGCAATCTTCGTCATCGGGTGTCCATAAGTAGGCCTTGTGATCGCTATAATATAGAAGAGGCGTTGAACTGTAGTCATTAAAGATGACCAACCCCTGATGTGGGGTGTTAATGTCAACCCACAGTGAATGTGCCAGCAATGCAACGAGCGCACATCCAGCCCCAAGAAGATAACGGTAGCTGCGACGATAAAGCCACAGCAATACAAGGCCTAGAATGATGAAATAAATGACAACACCCGTAGCGCTCACATAAACATTTCCCACATGAGAACCGGGAATGCTGTTGACCATCGTGGTTGCCCAACGAATGTAGCGGTATATGCCGTCTATTGCCGTGTCGAGCAAGTTCCAATGCATTCCTGCCATTGTGACAAGAAGAAACAAGGCCCCCAAGACCATAAAGACAGGCAACACCGGAAGGACAAGCAGATTGGATAGCACCGACATCAATGAGACCGTATGGAAATAATGCGCGCTCAGGGCCACCGTCGCCAGCATAGCAACGAGTGAGGTGATGACTGTGGAAGATACAGTGTTGACCCACGGGTGCCTACTCTTAAGCGAAGCGGACAGGCGTCCAAACAGCAACACCGCAGCAACAGTAATAAAACTCAACTGAAAGCCGACACTGTAGAGTGACGACGGAGAGAACACCAGAATGACAAGTGCGGCCAGGACGAGACTATTGAGTGATGCGGAAGGCCTGTTGAAAAGCATTGAGGCAAACACACATCCAATCATCACCGTGGCACGCACCACGCTGGGCGAGAGCCCAGTGAAAACGGCAAACAGCATGATAGCGGCCAGTGTGATGAGCAGCCGCACGCGTCTCAGCTTCATGTGATCGAGAGGGAATAAAAGCCACCATATGATGAGTGCGATGAACCCCACATGTAAGCCGCTCAAAGCCAACACATGGGCGATGCCGGCAGTAGAGAACTCCTGCCTGGTCGATTGGTCGATAGCGTTTCCCACACCAAGCAACAACGCTGAGACAAACCTCTGAGCACCAGGAGACAACCGCGAATTAAACACCTTCATGCTCAGGTTACGCCTGACAGTGGCCATGCGTGTGGACAGGGTTGGGGAATGCCCCACATGCTTGAGCTTGTTCAAGGACAGGTGCTGCTGGTATCGGATGTCATGTCTGTCAAGCAGGTAGGACGCATAGTTCATTTCATCCGGGTTGCCCAGGGAATTAATCTCATCAAGAGTTGCTTGCCATGCCACCAGGTCGCCTGGCTGCATCGTGTAATCGCAACCACGGGTACTGACCATGACTCTGCAAGGGGGCAAATCACTGTCCAGAAGATCAATCATCATCCGCATGGAGAAATCAGTGTACTGCAACTCGATAACGCGTCCTGTGAGTACCCTGCCGTTGCGCTGCTCCATGGTGAGGTGGGGTGGACAATGAAGGTTGGCCGATATCCATCCCAGGGCAAAAGCAGCCATTGCCAACGGGATGATGAAATAGCGGCGCCAACGAAGTCTCTCAGAAGAGGACTTTGTCCCGTGGGACAGAAGCAGATAGTTGATGATACTCAGGCAGATGAGTGTGACGGGAGCCCACCAGCAATGCCACAAGCGATGTGTGATAATACCCAGGAT
>JAFZSS010000194.1 GCA_017619255.1 Muribaculaceae bacterium | reverse complement strand
CGCTGCGAGGAGTGCAAGGGCGAGGGCACCATCACCATCGAGATGCAGTTCATGGCCGACATCACCCTCACCTGCGAGGCCTGCCATGGCAAGCGTTTCAGCCGCAATGCGCTGGATGTGACCTTCCGCGACCGCACCATCAGCGATGTGCTCGACATGACGGTAAACCAGGCCATTGAGTTCTTTGGTGAGACCAATACCTACAACGAATACAAGATTGTGCGCCGCCTGAAGCCACTGCAGGATGTGGGCTTGGGCTATATCAAGCTGGGCCAGTCTTCATCCACATTATCGGGCGGTGAAAACCAGCGCGTGAAATTGGCCTATTACCTGAGCGGAGAGCGACAGGGCAACACGCTGTTCATTTTTGACGAACCCACGACAGGTCTGCATTTCCACGACATCAACACGCTGATGCGCTCGTTTGACCAACTCATCGGCAACGGGCACACGGTAGTCATCATCGAGCATAACCTCGACGTCATCAAGTGTGCCGACCACATCATCGACCTTGGGCCCGAGGGCGGCGAAAACGGAGGCAACATCGTTGTCGAAGGCACACCCGAGCAAGTTGCTCAATGCCCTGACAGCCATACGGGACGCTTCCTTTCTGAGAAACTGAAACAATAACTACGAATTTCGCGAATTAAACATATTGGCATCCGCTTTCAATTACTACGAATTGCCCCACGCTAAGACGCAAAGTTATTTTTTATGAATACGGAAATACAAGAGATATTGAGAGAGATCAGGAAGGGGTTTTTTGCCTTCCGTAATGGCATCGTGGCCGACAAACTGAGGAAAGCGGGTGACCCTCACTCCATGATCATGGGCTGCCTGCTGGTGGATGTTTCTGCCATCGCAAGCCGAATGCAGGAAACTATCCATGACGATGGGCAACTTGCCGCCATCGCTCAAGAGCTGTGGAACGACACCAACTCACGCGAGTGCCGTCTCGCCGCCCCCATGCTTTACCCTGCAGGGGACATGAGCCTGGAACAGGCGATGCAGTGGAGCCAAGACATTGAGACCGTGGAGATTGCCGACAACCTGTGCCACAAGCTGCTGCGCCGCATCAACGATGCAGACACGCTCTTCCGCCACCTCATCGCCGACGAGCACCCCCTCATCAAATACACAGGCTACCGCCTGCTATTGAACCTGCTCCTGTTGGGAAAAGTACAGCCCACCCCATCGCTCAAGGCCATCGTCGAGACTGAAAATGAGCAAGCCGATCAGCCATTGAAATCACTCCTGAACAACATTCTGGAAGATATTGGATAACGCTATTACGCGTCCCACATGAGATCGCGGATCACGCTGTCGCTGAGCATGATGCCTTCGCGTGTCAACACATAGCGGCCGTCCTCGGTCACACGCAGGCTGCCGGCTTCGATACAATGTTGAGCCTCACGGGTGAAATACTGCCAAGCGGCATCGCCGAAGGTTTGGCGCAAGCGCCCGGCATCCACGCCCCGTGCAGTCCTTAACCCCAACATCACCTGCTCGTCATAACGCTCCTGCCAGGTCATCTCTTCCTCGACGCAAGCCATTCTTCCTGAAGATACCGCACTGATATACTGCTTCAAGTCACACACATTGGCTCGCCTGACCGTGCCGTCATAACTGTGAGCGGCAGCGCCGAGTCCCAAGTAGGGCGTCCCGTCCCAATAGGATGAATTGTGGCGGGAATAAAAGCCGGGAAGGGCGAAGTTGGAAATCTCATAATGTTCATAACCTGCCTTACACAATTCGTCGGCCAGGATGCGGTACATCTCGAGGCACTGTTCTTCAGGTACCTCAGCGACTTCGCCGCGCTCTCGTTGCCGCCACAAGGGCGTGCCTTCCTCATAAGTGAGGCCGTAGGCCGAGATGTGTTGGGGCCTCAAGGCTATCGCCTGTTCCACCGATTCGGTCCATAAGGGAACCGTCTGCCTCGGCAAGCCATAGATAAGGTCGATACTGATGTTGTCGATACCCGCCTCACGCAGGTTACCCACCGCCTCAACAGCCTGACTCGCGGTGTGGCGCCGCCCGATAAGCCGCAGGATATCATCCTCGAATGACTGAACTCCCATGCTCACGCGATTAACGCCCAAAGGCCGTAACGCGGCACACCACTGGGGCGTGACATCATCAGGATTGGCCTCGATAGTGAACTCCTCAAGCCCCGATAAGTCCAACGCTTCCTTCAAGCCATAAACGAGCCTTGACAACAAGAGCAACGGCAACTGTGACGGAGTGCCGCCACCCAGATAGAGCGTCTTGATGGCCTCGCCGCGCAACTCACCGCGACGCATCATCGCTTCGGCAATGACGGCTTCGACATAGGACTCGCTGAAATCAGCCAGCCGCAAGGTCGAGAAAAAGTCGCAGTAGCTACATCGGCTAGCGCAAAACGGAATATGGACATACACTCCAGCCATTGACAGTTCATAATCAAGATGACAAAGTTAAGCATTTTCCTGAAAAAACGCAGCTGTTAAAAAATTCTTTTTAATAATGTTGTGATTAACGGCAAAAATTTTGTAATTTTGCAGGCTGTTTAGCGTGACTAAATATCAATTCACTATATAACAACTATTTAACTAACAAACTAATGAAGGTTTACAAAACAAACGAGATCAAGAACATCTCTCTCGTCGGTGGCAAGGGCGCTGGTAAGACCACTCTCACCGAGTCCATCCTCCTTGAGGGCGGTGCAATCAACCGCAGGGGTACTGTTGACGCTGGCAACACGGTCAGCGACAACACCCCGGTAGAGAAAGAATACGGTTACTCCGTATCTTCCACCGTTTTCTATGCTGAAAAGAATGGCAAGAAGCTCAACTTCTTTGATTGCCCGGGTAGTGACGACTTCGTGGGTGGCGCAGTAGCTGCTCTGAGCGTTACCGATGCCGCCGCTCTGATCGTT
>JAFZSS010000193.1 GCA_017619255.1 Muribaculaceae bacterium | reverse complement strand
CGCCCTGCAGGCTGCCGGCGAGACGCTGCCCAGTGGCGTGGGCGTCATCGGAAATTCGGCTCAAGCTTTCCCTGCCTTTATCCTCAAGCACTTGCCCGCCTGGCTTGGCGGCCTGATGCTGGGAACGATGCTCATCAATATCCTGGGATGCGGAAGCGGCCTGTCACTGGGCGCCGCCACCATCCTTGTGCGCGATGTGTACGGCAACTTCAAGCGGCGGCTGGGCATTCACACCTCTCCCCTGTCCCAACTGACACAGACGCGCTTGTCCATCGCCGGCATTCTCATAGCGGCATTCCTGGCGGCGATAGCGTTCAGCGGCACTTTCATCAACGACCTGGGCTTCCTGTCGTTGGGCTTGCGCGCCGTCGCCATCCTGTTCCCGCTGAGTTTTGCCCTATGGCTGCCTGACCGGTTCAGCGCCCGCAGCGTGCTGTTGTCGATGCCCACAGGCGTCGCCGCCATGCTGCTTGCCAATTTCACCTCGCTGCCCGGCGATGCGGTCTATTACGGCCTCGCCGCTTCACTGCTGGTGCTCTTCTCTGACAAGAAAAGACACTCTACCCCCTGTCGAGAGTAGAGCGTCTCTATAGTTCCGGGAGTTCCCGGTATATTTCCTACCAATCAATCAGACAAGATTAGACCGATGAGGGCGTTGACATCAGCGATGTTGACCTCCCCATCACCATTCACATCGCCAGCCATGGTGGCCGAGCCACTCAAGATCATGTCGATGACGGCATTGACATCGGCAATGTTGACCTCGCCATCACCGTTCACATCGCCAGTCAGCGACGCGCTTACCTTATAGACAAAGCTGATGATCGGACCATAAGCAGTGGTGTGGGTGTTGCCGTCGAAGTCGAGGTAGGAGGACTTACAGCGGGCGTAATAAGTGGCGCCGTCCTCCAGCAACTTGTTGTTGACCTTGATTTGCTCGGCAGGCAGAGTGGTCTGGTACTGGCCATCCTTCAATGTCTCGATGAATCGTGTGCGTCCCCATGTGGTCGCGCTGTTGGAAACCTCCACGACATAGGTGCTGGCCCACGGCTGCTGCTTGAGGGTGATGTGCTGACCCGCGTAGAGGAATCCTCCGTCAACAGGTACGACAAAGCGAGCAGCGGCATGGGCCACCGAGAAGCGCACCACATTACTGGTCATCGTCACACCGCCAGTAGTGAGGGTGACGCGCAGGAAGTAGGTGTTGCCCGGTTCCAACAGTTCATCAGGAATCTCAAGTTCGCCCGTGGACGACTGGCCCGTGAACACGGGTGACGCGAAGGTGTCATCGTTGGAAACTTCGAGCGTAGCCGGCTCACTGCTGCCACAGGTGTACCATGCGGCCGTAACAGGCACCTCAAGATCCTCGCTGCCATCGGCAGGGGCGGTAATCGTGAGCAGCATGGGCGTGACGGCACGCACCTCGCTCACTCCGCTATAGCAGCTGTCGGAACAGGACTGCACTCGCCAGTACTGTTGCTCGCCATGGGAAAGCTTGTTGAACAGGAGCATGCTGGCTACCGTATCGGTCACCGTGACGCGTTCAATCACATTGCTGAAAGTAGGGCTCAATGCGAGTTCCACCATATAGCTGGTAGCGCCCTCAACGCTGTGCCAAACGAAATCAAACGGAGCATCAACCGTGGCGCCATCGGCGGGGCTGATGAGAACGGGGTCACCCAACTGGTCAAGCTCCACACTCAGGAAAGCGGGATCCCACTCGTTGCCCACGCGGTCGAGCACACACACGGCAAACTGGTATCCCTGCTGGTACTGCTCAGGGATGTCATACCCCGTGTCGTAGGTCATGCCCAGCAGATAATCAATCTGCCCTGTGAAGGTCGTCACATTCATCGTCATGGGGAACGCATATACCGTATAGCGCACATTGTCGTATCCATCCCATTCCAAGCGGTTGCCTGCCCTATCGAGATTGTTCACCACACCGGGGTTGTTGCCTTCCTTCCACGGCATGGCAGGTGGCAAGGCGGGATGGGTGAAGACTGTGTTCTTGAGGTAATGCCCCAACGAATTATGGTTCAAGGCATACAGGTACTTGCACGAATAGAAGATGGCGCCAGGGTTACCGTCCTGTGAGCTGGTGCGGTTAAGCTCCACCTCGTCGGCATATTCCTTATACTGCACCTCGGTCGAGGCATTGGTAATCGACGAAATCGATGAGGAGATGTAGACCTGACGCTCAAACTTGTTGGCCACCTTGCCCCACCACGGCGTGATCTTGCCGTAGTCGGCTGTCGCACCGATTTTCCAATAGACCTGAGGCGAGATATAGTCGATGCTCTGCGCCGCCAGCCATGCCAGCGGGTCGCTGAAGATGCCGTTGTACTGCCAGTCGCTGCCAGCGGGACAGGGATCCACGCCGTACTGGGAGGCGACGGCAGAACTGGTAGCGGCGACACCGGCGGGCGAGATGCCATAACGCACCTCGGGACGCGTCTCCTGGATCATGTCATACACCGCCTGCACCATGCGGTTAACATTATCGCGGCGCCAATCGGCAAACGACAGCGTCGTCCCCGAGGCTTGCCACTCACCGTAATCCTCGGCGCTGGCGTCGGTGGGGATGCCGTTAGGATAGAAGTAGTCGTCATAGAGGATGCCGTCCACATCATAGTTGGTGATGATTTCCCTGCACACATCGACGATGCGGTCGATGGTGCGCTGCTGGCCCGGGTCGAGGATGATGGTCGAGCCATAGGTGAGCAACCAGCCCTCTTCCTTGAGCTGCTGGTCATAAGGGGTATTCCAGTCGGTGCCCGTGCTCCAGCGATAGGGATTCACCCATGCGTGGCATTCCATGCCGCGCTGGTGGCAGCCCTCAACGACATACTGCAAGGGGTCGAAGCCCGGATCCTGGCCGCGATGGCCCGTCAAGTAACTTGACCACGGCTCAATGCTGGACTGATACATCGCATCACACATCGAACGCACCTGGAAATTGACCGCGTTGAAGTTGTTAATCTGCAAGGAATCAAGCAACTGGTCCATCTGGGCTTTCTGCTTAGCAGCACCGGCACCTTGAGAGGGCCAGTCCAGACACCACACCGTGGCAATCCATGCTGAGCGGAACTCACGCTTGGGGATGCCATAGGCCCACGCCTGAGCCATCAATCCTGACAGCAACAACACCAAAAGCGACTTCGAGAAATACTGTTTCATATTCTAAAGATTTGTGGTTAATTCTTAAAATTCGTTTATATCGTGCAAAGATAGCACAAAAAAGCACAACCACAAACGATTGCGCTCATCCTTATATATATTTAACGGTTACAAAGGTTAAAGGCGGTCAAAGGGTATGCGGGCGAGAAGTTCACCGAACTGGTTAGCGCCCTCCTGCAACTGTCCCTCGACCATCTTGCGCAGGAAGAACGGCAGCTGCAACTGCAACTCTGCCGTGCTCATCGTGTTGCCGTCGGGCTGAGCCTCGAGATTGACAACCATATTGATGGGCACTGGCGACTGGGACGCGGTGTAAACGACGCGCTGTCCTTCAACGCTCTGCTCATGGTCAAGCGCCAAGGTCACCTCGCCCATCGGGGACTGGATGGATATCGAGTCCTCATTAAACCTCACCGTGTCCAGGTGGCGGCGCGACTCGCTGTCGATGTGGTCGGCATGAGTCTCGATCTGATGATGAATCAGGGAGGGATTGGTCAACTTGCTATAGATAGTCGCGGCATCACAGTCAATGACATGTGGAGCACTCTTGAATGATTCCATGTTAACACTTAAAGTTTATCAAGATAACGGATTAGTCAACGGCGTCAAAGCCAGCGGGAGCCCAGTTCTCTGGCTCGTTGTGCCAGTGCTGCAGGGCCTCGGCATCGGCGCTGGTGATGTTGCAACTGTCGATGGCCACATCAAGCATGGTGTCGAAATTGGTGAGTGTGATGACAGGCAACTTGGCTCGCTTGAGGGCCTTGGCTGCCTGAGAGAACTGGTAATCAAAGATGACCACGACACCCAGCACGATACCCCCTGCCTCGCGCACGGTATTAAGGCACTTCATGCAGTTGTTACCGGTCGAGAGTTGATCCTCGATGAGCACGACCTTCTGGCCGGGCTTGATGTCGCCCTCAATGAGATTCTCAAGACCATGATCCTTAGGGGTGGAGCGCACATAGACAAAGGGCATAGCCAGCGAGTCGGCAACAAGGGCACCATGCGCGATGGCTCCTGTGGCAATGCCGGCAACAACCTCGGCATCACCGAAGTTCTCCATGATGAGCCGGGCCATCTCCACCTTGATGAGGTTGCGCACCTCGGGATAGGACAAGGTCATTCTCAGGTCGGTATATATGGGGGACTGCCAACCTGTAGCCCAAGTGAAGGGACTATCGGGCTGCAACTTGATGGCATTAATTTGAATCAATTTCTCAGCGAGCAGAGTATCTAATTTCATCGTCTGTTGAAAAGTTGGGTTGTTCAAAAAAAGAGGTTGAATTCGATGGGCGAAATTAGTAAAAAACCTTCGGTTAACGCACACTGATGACAACTTTTTTGTCAAAAATCATGTTTATCGGGATGTCCAAACACGCATTTTTTGCGGTCCAAGTGCCCAATACTCAACATTTTTGTGTATATTTGCGACCGCTTTGTTCCTAAAGCCGGAGGTTTTAGGTTTTTTACGATTAATGATCATATCAAGATGACAGGCAAAACAGGCATTGTGCTCGAGGGAGGTGGCATGCGCGGCATGTACACCTGCGGCATCCTTGATGTCCTCATGGAGAATCAGATATACCTTGACGGCATGGCAGGCGTGTCGGCAGGCATCGCCTTCGGCTGCAACTACAAGTCCGGGCAGCCTGGACGCGCCTTGCGTTACAACATCCGCTTTGCCCATGACAGGCGCTACAGCGGACTCCTCTCGCTGCTCAAGACAGGCAACTACTACAATGCAGAGTTCGCCTACAAACTGGTGCCCACCCACTATGATGTGTTTGACGCCAATGTGTTTGAGACATCACCGATGGAGTGCTACGCTGTCTGTTTTGATGTGAATACGGGCGAGGGCGTCTATCAGCGTCTCGACCGCGTCAATGACGACACATTTGAATGGATACGAGCCTCGGCATCAATGCCAGTGGTGGCTCAGCCCGTGGAGGTGGGAGGACGCTTCCTGCTTGATGGCGGCCTAGCCGACAACATCCCTTTGGAATTCATGATGAACAAGGGCTACATCCGCAATGTCGTCGTCCTTACCCGTGAAGAGGGTTACCGCAAAACCTCTGAACACGGGCTCTGGCTGATGAAACTGCTGTTGCGCAAGTATCCGAAGGTCATCGAAGCGCTCATGAAACGGCCGGCCCACTACAACATGCAACTGCAACAGGTGAGGGAACAGGAGCGTAAGGGCAATGCCTTTGTGTTCCGCCCCCAAAAAGCACTAAACATCAGTCGCACGACCCACAACCCCGAGGAGATGAAGCGTGTTTATCAGCAAGGACGCGAGGAGGCTTTACAACGCCTTGACGAGCTCAAGAGCTTCCTCGATGGCGACCACAAGCAAGCCACCACCGACAGCACCGATGAATAAACCCACCCGGCAACTCACCCCCGCCCAGGCGCTCAATCGCGCCGCCGCCCTCTGTTCCCGCAGCGAGCAAGCGCCCGGCGACATCCGCGAGAAGCTGCTCAAATGGGGCCTGAATACGGCTGACGCCCAACAAGTGCTCACCCAACTCACCGAACAGGGATTCATCAATGAAGCGCGTTTTGCCCATGCCTTTGTCAACGACCGCTTCACCTATAACGGATGGGGCAGAATCAAAATCGCATATCAGTTACGACAGAAAGGTATTCCCCCAGAGGTTATTGACGAAACGATGACAGCGATTGACGAGGAACGATATCGTCAGCGTCTTGTGGAACTGCTGCGCGCCAAATGGCGCACCGTAAAAGGCCGCGAGCCGAGGGCTGCATGGGCAGCGATGATGCGGTTTGCCGCATCGCGCGGGTTCGAAACCGGCATCGCCGGCGAGTGTGTAAAACAAGTCTCCCGTCTCGATGATCAAGACGATTAAACAATGGCTTAACGCTGCAGCCGATATGGCTTTGCCCCGCGTGTGTCCTGTATGCCATCAGGCACTGGACAGTGATGAGCGCTGGCTATGCCGGCAATGCCTGGCCGCATTGCCCCGCACCCGATATGAGGAAACCGATTTCAATACCATGGAGCAGCATTTTGCCGGCATGGTGCCCATCGAGCGCGCCACGGCCTATTTCTTTTACGAGAAAGGGGCACCCTATTCCAACATCCTGCATGACATCAAGTACCACAACATGCCCCGCATGGGCAAATGGCTTGCAGCACGCGCCGTCGGCGACATGGCCGGGAGTCATTTCTTTGACACCATCGACGCGGTTACAGCCGTGCCGTTACATCGCAGCAAACTGGCCCACCGCGGCTACAACCAGAGCGAATACCTCGCAGAAGGCATCTCCGAAACGCTTCACATTCCCTATGTGAAAGCACTGAAAGCCGTGCGTCCCCACTCCACCCAAACTCACAAGGGAGCCATGGAGCGCTGGCAGAACATTCAGGGTAACTATGCCCTAAAGAAAAACGCCGACCAGCTGGCCGGCAAACACATTCTCCTGGTCGATGATGTCATCACAACGGGGTCCACGCTCACCGTGTGTGCCTCGCTTCTGATACAAATCCCAAATGTGACTGTTTCCCTGTTCACGCTCGCCGCCGCAAGACTGGAATAAGCCACTCACCATGGCAACAAAGATACCACAAAACGCGGATGACCAAAAAATTAACGGCGCCGTGTAGCGCCGTTAACATTATTCTCAAAACTCTTCCTTTTCTTTAGCAAGGTTGCGGAAGGCGAGCTTGTCTTCCAAGTACTCTTGAGTGGCTATCAAGGTGGGCTTGGGCAGCTTCTCGTAGTATTTCGAGATTTCAATCTGCTCGCGGTTCTCGCTGATTTCCTCGAGGTTATCGCTCTGCTGAGCAAACTCCTGGAGTTTCTTTTCCAGATCGGACTTCATCTCGGCTGCAATCTGGTTGGCACGCTTGCTGATGATGCAAACGGTCTCATAGATGTTGCCTGTGGGCTCTGCCATCTCGATGATGTCATGTACGGTCGTAGTGAGTGGAGCGTTGGTCTTCTTGTAATCCATGTCTTACTTGAAATTATTATATAATGTGTTG
>JAFZSS010000192.1 GCA_017619255.1 Muribaculaceae bacterium | reverse complement strand
TTGCCGTTGGTCTTGATTTTGACGGTTTTCTTGAAGGCGCCAGGTCGGCCGATGGGGCTGTAGGTCACCTTGATTTTACCCTTCTTGCCGGGTTTGATGGGCTTGGTGGGATATTCGGGCCTGGTGCAGCCGCACGAGGCCGTTGCATCGATGATGAGCAGCGGCTTGTTGCCCGTGTTGGTGAATTCAAAGGTGCATGATACGGGGCCGTTGGCTTCCTTAATGGTGCCGAAGTCGTGGCTCAGGACCTCGAAGGTGGCCTCGGCATACTTCTCATCGGCCATGCCGGTCAAAGCTACCGAGCAGACGGCAAGAAGCATTATCAATAATCGTTTAGTCATTGTCGTTGTCAGTGATATGTTGGTTTAACCCGCAAATTTAGGAACATTTTCTGTGATATGCACTCTAAAACGCGAAATTTGTAGTGATGTTGTGAAAGATATGAGATTAAAATTGGTGTGATCAGTAAAAAAAAGGTTATATTTGCAGAATCAAATCAAAATAATAAATTAAAGAATCACGATGAAAAAGCTAAGATTGTTATTCACATTGTTGTTGATGCTGGTCACTGCCAGCGCCATGGCCCAGGACAGTTACCGTGAGGCCGTGAAGGATTATATGACGGCACTTGACCAGTTTGATGAGTACAAGTCGAAGATGTCCACTATCAGCATGCTATTTCAAAGGGACGGACAAGTGGATATTGACCAGCTGACAAATCGCTATTTTGAGGAGCAGTTAAAGAATGAATTGATAGACTATTCCGTGTCTAGGATGGTGTCAAGCGGCATTACCGAGGCCGATCTCAAGGAAATGGTATCCTTGCTCACCACCCCGCAGGGCAAGAGCTATAAAACCCACACAAAAGACATGGCGACGGAGTTCGGCAAATTCATGTATAAGCCATTTTTGCTATTGATGGAAAAATACGGTAAGTCAACCGATGAAATGGTTCCCTATGAGCCCATTGAACTATGGCCAGGATTTAGTAAGGGGGCGCCTGTTCAGCGCAAAGCGGAAATCGATGACGCCTATGCCGCTAAATTCAATAGTGTGATCATGGAATCGGTTATCGCAAAGTCGATGATAGATGCGATGAAAAAAAGTGTAGAGGAATCCCGATATGCTTCACAATACGATGATGTCGAGGGGTATCAAAAATCCTATAAGGAGGGTACAGATAGAATTATCAATTCTGTTCCTACAATCATGCTGAACTGCGCTTTTGGCATTTTGACCCTCGAAGATCTTGATTATGGAGCCATGCTTATGTCAAACGATACCTATTGTAAATTTGTAAACAGTAACCTTACCGGTTTCGAAACCAATTATGGAGAAGCCAAGAATATGGCCCAAAGTATATATCTCAATTACTTGCAATGGATGGAGGGAAATGGTGCAAAAGTCACTGAGGACCCCGAAGTTCTCATGAATATGTTCAAGTCGTTATTGAATTTTGCGGATTGATTTCACCCCCGACCCACAATACGCCGCTAGCCGCTGTCCTGCCACAGAGATAGCGGCTGGCGTTTTATTTTGGCGACTTATCTGGATAATTTGTTCTCAAAAGAGGCCGCATGTAGTGATTTTTTCGTAAATTTGCAGGATTAAACCCGAAACTAATGATAGAAATGATGAAAAAATTCCTCGTACTATTCGCCCTGATGACGGCGATGACCGCGATGGCCGACACGCCGTTGTGGATGCGCTTTGCAAGCATTTCGCCTGACGGTAACAAAATCGCGTTCTGCTACAAGGGGGACATCTATGTGGTGCCCTCGACCGGCGGACAGGCTGTGCAGTTGACCTCACATTCGAGTTATGAATCCCAGCCCGTATGGTCGCCCGACGGCACG
>JAFZSS010000191.1 GCA_017619255.1 Muribaculaceae bacterium | reverse complement strand
CGATGGCTGGGTGAACAGTAAGCGCGGCAATCACCCGTTGGGCAACTGTGCCAATGGTACTGTATATGGCACAGGAAAGCTTGGTGCTTGCACTTTCAGTGGTTATTCCGGCACTGTCTTTGAGGTGGCCGATGAGTATAAGGGTGACTTCGCTCGTATGTATTTTTACTTTGCTGTGCGGTATATGCCACGCATTAGCTCGTATACCAGTGGCTTGGGTAGTGCTGTGTTTACTGCCAGCTCCTACAAATGCTTGACCACTTGGGCCATCAATCAGTTGCTTGAGTGGCATCGCAATGACCCTGTGAGCACCTTGGAAACGAACCGTAACAATGCTGTCTATAACAAGCAGAATAATCGCAACCCCTTCATCGATTATCCTGAATTAGTGGAATATATCTGGGGAAATAAACAGGGTCTCACATGGCCTAGTGGCGGCACAGCCACACCAGCGTTGACCTCACCCGCCAACGGCTCAACAATTAATGTCGGAACCAATACAGGTAGTGGAGTGTCCAAGTCCATCACCGTCAAGGGCACCAATTTGACTAAGGCTTTAACCGTGAGCGTCAGCGGCTCGGGTTTCAGTGTGACTCCCACAAGCATTACTGCAACTAACGCTAACAATGGTACGACTGTCACGGTGACCTATAACGGCACTGCAACCAATGCCACTGGCACGCTGACCATCAGCAGTAGCGAGGTGACATCCACCGTCAACCTCACTGCCAGCTACGGCAGTGGGAGCACCGTGATCATCGAGACATGGGAAGGCTGCAGCGGATATGAAAACTACAACGACAAGACGGTGCAGGGCAAGGCATTCACTTGGTATTTCTCCAATGCGGGCATCTTCGCCCAGGAGAACGACCATTGGAATGACCTACTTGGCTGTCGTTTTGGCAAGAATGCCGATTCCTATATCCAGATGACCGAGGATGTCACAAGTGGTGCCAGCAAGGTGACTTTTTATGCTGCTAAATATGGCAGCGATGCTACACCTACCATGAAAGTGCAATACAGCACTAATAGCGGAAGTACTTGGACAGACTTGGCAACATGCTCGCCTAATTCAACCTGGCAGCAGTACTCCTATAACTTGAATGTGACGGGCAATGTGCGGTTTAAATTTGTCCAGACTGCAGGCTCACGACTCAACATTGACGATATCGCCATCACGAGCAACAGCACGCCTGTGACCAATCCTCAAATCACAGCACCTGCCAATGGCTCGACGGTCAATGTTGGCACCATCGCTGCCACGGGCACATCGGTGAGCAAGACCATCACAGTCAAGGGCAGTGACCTGACCAAAGCCCTGAGTGTCAGCGTGAGTGGCACAGGCTTCAGTGTGACTCCTTCAACTATCAGCGCCGTCAACGCCAACAATGGTACGACTGTGATGGTGACCTACACCTCCTCGACTGCAGGCAACGCTACTGGCACGCTGACCATCGGCAGCACCGAGGCGAGCGTGACGGTCAACCTGACGGCCAGCAAGACTGCTAATCCGCAGATCACTGCACCCGCCAACGGCTCGACGGTCAATGTAGGCACTATCGCCGCCACGGGCACATCCGTGAGCAAGACCATCACAGTCAAGGGCAGTGACCTGACCAAAGCCTTGAGCGTCAGCGTGAGTGGCACGGGCTTCAGCGTGAGTCCAACGACCATCAGCGCCGCTAACGCCAACAATGGTACGACTGTGACGGTGACTTATTCTTCTACAACTGCAGGCAACGCTACTGGCACACTGACCATCGGCAGCACCGAGGCGAGCGTGACTGTCAACTTAATCGCCAGCAAGACACCAATGGCAACTATCTCCATCACATCACTTGACGCGATCCAGGCTGAACAAAATGGAGAGTCGACCTATGTTCAGGGTGCTGTAAGCGCTGATGACAACACTGATATGATTACTCTGAGTGTTGAGGGTAACTTCGAACTCAGTCTGAACAAGTATGTCTGGAGTCGCACGCTCACGCTTGACCCGACGGGCGAAGTGTTCTATGTGCGTCTCGCTGACACAGGCACTGTTGGCGACTTCTATGGCTCCATTACTGCTACGACAGGTGTTGTGAGCGCATATGCTGATGTAGAAGGCTCGGTAACAGCCAAGCTTGTAAAATTGGGTGATGTGACTATGGATGGAGTTGTCGATATCTCTGATGCGACTACACTGATCAATTATCTGCTGAGCGGCTTTGCTTCGCCTTTTGATAGTGAGGCTGCTGACATGAATCAGGATGGTCTTATAGATATCACTGATGCAACGACCTTAATCAATTATCTGCTGTCAGGATCCTCAAATGTGATGGTCGGCCAATGGGATGCCGTTCCTGTTGACGGAGGCATCCGTGTGGAGAACTACAGCAACGAGGTGCTTGAGGTCTATGACCTGGATGCAAATTGCCATGCTGTCATTCTAACTCCTGGCGAAGTGGGACTTGAGCTGCCTCAAGGTATCTACATAGTTGCTGGTGATATGGTCTCACGCAAGGTTGTCGTCAAGTGATTTGAGACTTATCACAAATCATAAATGAAGAAGAGCTCAACAACTGAGCTCTTCTTCATTTATGGATGAAACTGTCTTTAGAGTGACAATTGTTTATTTTCCGATGCAATGGTATTCAAACCCTTCTTGCAGTAATTCGTCGCCGTCAAGGATGTTGCGTCCGTCAAGGATGAGTCGTCCTCGCATCATGCGTTTCAAGGTCTCGGCATTTGGCAAGCGGAATTCCTTCCATTCGGTAACCAACATCAGCGCATCGGCGCCATTGATGGCGTCATATCTGTTGGATGCGTAAGTGACACTGTCACCGATGCGACGACGGCACTCGTCCATGGCGACGGGGTCATAGACCCGTACGGTGGCGCCAGCCTTGAGCAACAGTTCAATGAGCACCAGTGACGGAGCTTCACGCATGTCATCGGTCTCAGGCTTGAAAGAGAGGCCCCACATGGCAATTGTCTTGCCTAGCAGTTGTTCCTCGTTGCCGTAATAATTAACGAGTTTGCGGAACAGAACAAGTTTCTGGGATGCGTTGACCTCTTCCACAGCTTGCAGCACGCGCATGGGGTAGCCGTAATCGGCAGCCGTCTTGATCAGCGCCTTCACATCTTTGGGGAAGCAGGAACCTCCATAGCCACAACCAGCATAGAGGAATTTCTTGCCGATGCGGGTGTCGCTGCCGATGCCCTTGCGCACCATGTTCACATCGGCGCCCACCAGTTCGCACAAGTTGGCGATATCATTCATGAAACTGATGCGTGTAGCTAGCATTGAATTGGCTGCATACTTGATCATCTCGGCCGAAGGAATATCGGTGAAGATAAGTCGGTCGCTGACAATCATGAAAGGCTTGTACAGGCGTGCCATTAGCTTGCGGGCGCGTTCACTCTCAACACCTACAACCACACGGTCTGGACTCATGAAGTCCTTGATGGCATTGCCTTCCTTAAGGAACTCGGGATTGCTGGCGACATCAAACTCGATGTTTGCGCCACGACGGCGCAATTCCTCGTTGATGACTTCCTTGACCTTGCGTGCTGTGCCGACGGGAACAGTGCTCTTGGTAACCACGACGAGATAGTGGCTCATGTGCTTGCCTATGGTGCGTGCTACTTCCAGCACATATTTCAGGTCAGCGCTGCCGTCTTCGTCGGGTGGGGTGCCCACTGCGCTGAAGACAATGTTGACTTCGTCAAGGATGTCCTCGAGACGAGTGGTGAATTGCAATCTGCCTGATTTGGAGTTCTTGCGGACCAATGTTTCAAGCCCGGGCTCATAGATGGGAATAATGCCCTGGTTGAGTTGGTCAATCTTATGCTGGTCTACATCAACACATGTCACATGGACACCCATTTCACTGAAACAGGTGCCCGTGACTAGTCCGACATATCCGGTTCCTACAACCGCGATTCTCATGGAATGTGAAGAACTGGAATGTTATACCGGTTTATTACTCTCCTTGGGAGTGTCATCGACATAATAGCCGCCGCTATCACCACCATAGCCGTAACCGTAACCGTAGCCATAGCCGTAACCATAGCCCTTGCCGTAGCCGTAAGCATAGGAGTAGTTGTAGCGGGTCTTGCTCACCTTGATATCGTTGACAAGGATTGTGAGATTCTTGATTTTCTGCTCTTTGGCCAAGTTCTCCAGCTCGTACATGTACTGCTGCTCAACCCTGCCGTCGCGCACGACATATATGGTCAAATCGACATGGCGGTTCACAATGGCGGCGTCGGCAATCAGGTTGTAAGGCACGGTATCAAGGATGACATAGTCATACTCCTTCTTGAGCTGCTCAACCATCTTGGTCATGTTGTCACTTAAGAGCAGTGCAGTGGGATTGGGCGGGATAGCGCCGACACTGATGATGTCGAAGCCCTCGTGGATAGCGCCGCGATGGATAACCTTGTGCAGGTCAGGTTCCTTTCCGGACAAGAAGGCTGATGCGCCCTTACCATCCTGTACACCCACATATTCTGAGAACTTACCTTTACGCAAGTCGAGGTCGACAACGATCACGCGCTTGTTGACATAGGTATAGGACAATGCCAGGTTCACCGCGACGAAACTCTTACCTTCACCAGACATGGTAGAGGTGAACTGGATGACTGTAGCTTCGCCATCGGACTTGTTCTGGTTGATCGTGACAAAGTCCAGGTTGTTTCTCACTATTCGGAATGCCTCGTTCATGCGGTCATTAGAGGTCTCGTTAACGACAATCTCACCAGTGACATTGCTCTTTTTGGCAGGCAACTCGCCCAAAATCGGAATGTTGCATACTTCCTCAATCTCACGGCGGGTGTGAATCGTCTTGTCAAGCGAATAATACCAGAAGACAGCATAAAGGATCAAAGCCGGGATGAGCAAACCAATCACCATACCAGTGAGCACGATACGCGACAAGGGCGCGGTAACGGGAACAGGGTTTGGGATGGCGGGCTCCATCACCTTGGCGTTAGGCTCGGTAATTGCCATCTGCAAGGCATTCTCCTCGCGCTTGTTGAGCAGGTAGAGGTACAGCTGCTCTTTAATCTTCTGTTGACGAGTAACCTCGGTGATGGCTTTTTCGTGCGAGGGATTGGCAGTCATGCTGCTCTGAGCTTGGCTCTGCATGCGCTGAGTCTGTCCCTGACGGGTGCGCAGCGTACCGATATAGTTATCCAAGCTGGCGAGGATGGCCTTCTTCTGAGATGTTAGAGTACTGTTCAATTCCTTCATCACGGGGTTCTCAGGGCTCGAGGCGGCTGCGATCTTCTGATAGTCCTGCATGGCCTCGTTGTACTGGTTGATCTGAGTGGTGATACCGGTGTTGTTCATGCCCGTGTTGACGGGGATGAGTTCACCGGGACCCATACCGGCGATGGCACTGCGGATCTGAGAGGCCAGACTGATTTCCAGTGCGGCATTCTCATTGTTGTTGATCTGGTTCATCGTGTTGTTCTCGCTACCCCACATGCGGGAGTTCACCGAGTTGGCTGTAAGGATGGCCACCTCGTTGTCCACACCGCTCAGGTCATTGGCCAGGTCGTTGACACGCTCGGCGATGAAGGCCTCGGTATTACGGGCCACCTGGTTCATGTCGTTGATACCTTCCTGGTTGTAGGCAACAACGAGTGTGTTAAGGATGTCAGCGCACATCTGCGGGTTCTGACCTCTGATAGCGAGGTTGATTACATCGCTGTGAGCGTCGGCAAGTTCAACATTCATCATTGAGGCGAATGATCGAGCCGTTGAAGTCGGGTTGGAAACGACAACAATGACACTATAATCAATGTAAGAATCATTGAATTTATCGGTCTTGGTGATGGAAACCGGGCCATATTCGGTATTCACTTTGTTTCCGAAATGGGCTTTTTTCCATTGGCCTTGGTTCACCTTGAATTCGAACTCTTCAGCGTTCTTGGGAACTATGGTAAGAGAGTAGCCACCGGATACTTCTTTGAGCGGGGTCACCTGGACGGGAGTGTCCTTATAGATATTGACATCGCGCAAGAACATATGGCCGAAGTATTGAACATTCAGTCCTAAGGCGTTCACTACTACCTCCATGACCCTGGACGATTTGAGCTTGTGCGGCTCGTTGGGAATGTAGTTGACCGTATTAAGTCCCAAATCACTGAATGTCATCGACGGTGTGCCCTGGGCGCTGTCCTTAGAGCGTATCAGGATGGATGACTTCGCCACATAGAACTGAGGCTGGCTCTTGGCGTACAGGTAGGCGATACAAGAGCACACGATCATGGACAATACAAACCAGTACCAGTTATAGGCACATGCCATGAACAATCGGTCCCACTTGACACCAGTGCGCGCGCGTTTTTTCTTTTTCTCTTCAGCGATCGCTTTCGCGACCAGATCTTCTTGAACTATTTCTTGCATGATAAGCTAATTTTGTTCGAATTTCAGCGTAGTTCTTAATGTTATAGCGGTCAAATCGTTCTCTGCACCGCATAATTCGCTGCAAATTTACTGTAATAAAACGGAATCGGCAAAATTTACTTGTATAAAAAATATTTAAAGATGGCGATTGCCGATAATTAGCTAAATCGTGTCAAAAAAACAAGGTGGCAACCTGATGGCTGCCACCCGAAATATCACAAGTGTCGTCAATCATGCGACAGGATTAATCGATTTCCTCATCGGCCTCGTAACCGCCCATCTCACGGATGGCGTTCTTCAGCATCACATACTGCTGGAACAGGTGGTTAACGGGGATCTCATCCTGGGTGTAGTCGTGCATCGGGCTCTTGAGGAAGAAGCTCAGGAAGCGCTGTGTGCCGTAGCGGCCGGCGCGGTGAGCAAGGTCCATGAGCAGACACAGGTCGAGGCACAAGGG
>JAFZSS010000190.1 GCA_017619255.1 Muribaculaceae bacterium | reverse complement strand
GGTGGGAGTTCCCTGCTTGGCGGAATATCCGCCCAAATTCTCTTCGAGCTCTTTGTCACTCATATGCTTGATCTTGAGCTTGAAGATGATGCGGCGACCGATGACGATGCCGATAAACAGGGACAGGATAAACGCGAAGCCTGACCTGAAGGTGATGTACTCAAACAAGCGGGCACCACTCACATGGTGATACTGTTCAAGGTAATGGAAAAGATGGTATAACATATCCTTGCGTTGATGTGGTTAATAATCTTATTTGGAGGGTTGCTCGGCAGCAAATACCTCGAGTACCTGCTCGCGGTCATCAAAATGATGCTTCACACCCATGATTTCCTGATAATCCTCATGACCCTTTCCAGCGATGAGCACTACATCGCCCGCCTGCGCGAGTTGGCAAGCCGTCCTGATGGCTTGACGGCGGTCGGTGATGGTCAAAGTCGTGGGGCGGGATTCCTCGGGGAGTCCCACTTCCATGTCGCGCAAGATGGCATCGGGGTCCTCGTTGCGCGGATTGTCACTGGTGAGTATCACCTTGTCACTGCGCACAGCGGCCTCACGAGCCATGATCGGGCGCTTGCCGGCATCACGATTGCCACCGCAGCCACACACGGTGATGATGTGTCCTGTGGTGCCGACCACCTCGCGGATGGTGTCCAGCACATTGACCAGGGCGTCGGGCGTGTGGGCATAATCCACGATGGCCGTGTAACCCCGTGCCGAACGCAAGGTCTGAAAACGACCGGCCACCGGCTCCAGCAGACTCATCTTCACCAGCACCTGCTGCGGGTCGAAACCCAGCAGCAACGACGCGCCATAGACCGACAACAGGTTATAGGCGTTGAAACGGCCCGTGAACAGCACCTCAACTAGATTGCCGTTGAGTTCCAGCGTGGTGCCGTCGAGGCGCGACTCCACGATGCGGCCCTTGTAGTCGGCGATGGAGCGGAGAGAATAGCGGTACTTCCCGGCACGGGTGTTCTGGAGCATGACCTCTCCCACCTTGTCGTCGGCATTGACCAGGGCAAAGGCATCGGCAGGCAAGGCGTCAAAGAACATCTTCTTGGCAGCGATGTAGTTGTCCACGGTCTTGTGAAAGTCCAAGTGGTCACGCGTGAGGTTAGTGAAAATGCCGCCGGCAAAGGTAATGCCCTCGATGCGGCGCTGCACACACGCGTGGGAGCTGACTTCCATGAAAGCATATTCACAGCCTGCCTGCACCATCTCATGCAGCAGCCTGTTGAGCGTCAAGTGGTCGGGAGTGGTCTGCTTGGCCTCCTGCTCACGGGTGTCGATGATGTTCTTTACAGTAGACAACAGACCTGCCTTGTGCCCCATCAGACGCGCCATTTCATAGAGCAATGTCGCGGTTGTCGTCTTGCCGTTAGTGCCGGTGACACCCACCAAGCGCAAAGCCTTGGAGGGATGGTCAAACCACTCATCGGCGATGTGAGCCAGCGCCACGATGCTGTTGTCGACCTGAATGTAGGTGGCCGCGGGATTCAATTCCGCGGGCATTTCCTCGCACACGACGGCGCGCGCGCCAGCATTCACCACATCGGCAATAAAACGATGGGAATCGACAGCGACACCCTTGACGGCTACAAACAAGGCACCCTCGCTTGCCAACCGTGAGTCATTAATCACATCAGTGATATCCACATTGGCATCACCCACCACTTGAAGCGGCTTGATCGATGTGAGCAGTTGTGATAATTTCTTCATGATTTCAGGAAGTTCTCAATGTTAGGTTAATATGTTGCCCCCGGTCGAATTTTGAACCAGCCGGCAGGCTCTGTCCAACGACCATGCCCGATCCCGAGAAGGAAACCGACAGTCCGGCATCCTCGAGCATCTTGATGGCTTCGCGGATATTCAATCCTATCACATTAGGCACACCCTGGGCTAACAGCGGGGGACGCTTGTAGTGATGGGGTGAACCCATGTTCAGGTAGCGTTTGACATTGTTATAGGCTTGGTCATTCATTGAAGCATACAGTGTGGGATCTCCCTTGGCATCACTGTCCTTGGATGCCAAGTTGTAATCGGGTGCATTGCCCAGCAAACCAAGCGCATACATCTTGCGTGCGATTTTCCTCAGGACGACGCCGCTGGTGGCGCCAGCGCCCATGTTGGGATTCATCATCAGCACGATGCACGAATATTTGGGCTTGTTAAAGGGGAAGAAGCCGCAGAAGGCCATACGCTTCTGAGCGCCATACTGTCCCCGGACCACATCAAAGGCCGTTCCCGTCTTGCCGGCGATCTCCACCTTTTCGTCCTGCACCCACTTGCGTGCAGTGCCAAACGAGCCCCACACCACATCGTGCAACATCGTTCGCAATTTGGCGGCATTCTCGGGGGAACACACTTGGTCGCGGATGTAGGTCACGGGGATGATGGAGTCAGGCTCACCTTCACGGGAGAGCATCTTGACCAGGTGGGGACGCACATATTTGCCGTCGTTGGCAATGGCGTTATACATAGCCAAGGTGCACAACGGCGGAATGCGGGCACCGTAGCCGTAGGCTTGGCGTGAGAGCGTCACGCGACCGCCGTTCTTGATTTCCACGCCCTGGTACCAGGGGATATTCTCACCGGCAATGCCCGAGTGAAATGGCTCGAAGAAGCCAAGTTCCTTGAGGCGGTCATGGAAACCCTGCGGATTGGAGCCATACTTCTGGACAATCAATTTGGCCATGCCGATGTTTGATGAAGTCTCGATGATCTGTCGCGGAGTGCGCGTGGCACCTCCGTGGTCATCCTTGATGGGAGGACCGCCGGCATAGACCCAACTTGTTCCTGTGGCAATGGGCTGCTCAATATTGGTGACGATGCCGTCCTCCAGGGCGACCAGCATCGAGATAGTCTTGATTACGGAGCCGGGCTCATAACCCAGCACGGCATGGTTGATACCCTCGGTATATTCGCCGGTCTCCTTGTTGCGGTCCAGGTTACTGATGGCCTTGATCTCGCCGGTCGCCACCTCCATGAGCACGCAGGTGCCCCACTCCGCCCTCGTCTGCACACACATGTCGTAGAGTTCGTTCTCCACGATGTCCTGCAGCTGGATGTTGATGGTGGTGGTGATGTCATAGCCCTTGACAGCGGGCACGCTCTCGGCCCTGACGATGCCATTAGTGAGCTGGAAGCTCTTGGAAAGGCCGGGCTTGCCATAGAGCAGCGAGTCGAGCGCCATCTCCAGACCCGAACGGCCGTGGAACTCGGAACTTAACGAGTCCTCGCCCACCAAGCCGATACTGCGGGCAGCCATGTCACCGTAGGGCTTGATGCGACGGTCCTGCTTCTCATAGTAAAAGCCGTTCTTGTTCTTGGCGCGGCACAGGAAGGGGAAGCGACGCACGCGCTCAAACTCGTTGTGCGTGAGCATCTGCGGGAAAAGCCTGTAGGCGCGATTCTTAATACCCTTCTTTCCGTTGGTCATCGTCTTGTTGGGAGCCTCCAGAATCTGTTTGCGGTCCTCGAGAATCTTTTGCCTCCACTGCGAGGCGGTCATCGACTCGTCAAAGGCGGCGAGGCTGTCGCACAGGGGACCGATGTCCTTCATCAGGGTGTCCTCCTTGATGCCCTCGGTAAACCAGTCGATGCGTGGGATATAATAGCTCAGGTTGGCCGAGAGCACGGTGCCGTTGTCAGCCAACAGCTTACCGCGTTCAGGCTGGATGGGGATGGTATCCATGAGCACCTTTTCGGCTGTCTGGTTCCATTTGGCGGCATATATCACAGTGGTCTTGAAAAGGCTCCACACAATCGATGCGGAGAATGCCAGCATGATTCCCACTACGATCGCATAGCGCGCGAGGATGTGTTTCTTGTTGTTCTTTTTCATTGCCGTCGTTTTCTTACTTGGACTTTAATTCATACGGGGGTTCGAGTGGGGCGCTCAAACCCAGATTCCTTTCCCTCATGAGCCTAATCATCTCACTCTCACGAATCATGGAGTTGTATTTGGTGCTGGAGCTAACGAGGTCGGTCTGCGAGTCCTCAAGTTCGGTCTTGAGGGACATGACTTCCTGCATACTGCTCTGATAGATGAATTTGTTGGCGATATAGGCCAGTGCCATAGCTACCACAAAGACAACATAGAACCAGTAACGCTTGAAGAAGTCAAGCGAGAACAACCGGCCTTGGATGATACCTTTTCCGGCCTTTTTCCCTGATTTTGCCGCACTATTTCTTTTCTCGTTCATCGTATTGGGTGTTGATGGTTATCGGTAATGTTTATCTTCGTCGGGGGACACCAGCTCGGCGACACGCAACTTGGCGCTGCGCGAGCGGGGATTTCGGCGCACCTCGTCATCACTGGGGACGATGACTTTGCCCACGGCTCTCAACGGAGTGCTTACGCGACCATAAAAGTCCTTCTCCACTTTGCCCTCGATATTGCCCGCGCGCATGAAGTTCTTCACCAGGCGATCCTCAAGGGAATGGTAGGTGATCACAGCCAGCCTGCCGCCCGGATTGAGCACCTCGATAGACTGTGACAGCAGTCGCTTGAGGGCGTCCAACTCGGCATTGACCTCGATGCGCAGGGCCTGGAAGACCATCGACAGCTCCTTCTTCTCTTGGGCGGGTTTGAGCAACGGCCTCACCACTTCGACGAGTGCCCCTGTGCTCTCCAGCGGCCTGGCCTTGACAATGGCCGCCGCCAGGCGTCGTGACTGGCGCAACTCGCCATAGAGGTACAGGACATCGGCAAGGCGCTCCTCGCTGTAGGTGTTGACGAGCTCTCTTGCCGTGAACGGGGCATTGCGATTCATGCGCATGTCCAGCGGAGCGTCAGCACGGAAAGTGAAGCCCCGCTCCACCTTATCGAAGTGATGGAACGAGACGCCCAAATCAGCCAGGATGCCGTCCACATGGTCAATGCCGTAATAACGAAGGAAATTCTTCAGATAGGCAAAGTTGCCGTGTGCAAATGTAAACCTGTCGTCGTCCAAACGGTTGGACCACGCGTCAAGATCCTGGTCCATGCCCACGAGGCGTCCGTCGGGGCCCAAGCGCTCCAGGATGGCACGACTGTGGCCGCCACCGCCGAAGGTGACATCAACATAGATGCCATCGGGCTTGATGGCAAGCCCGTCAATGCTCTTGGTGAGCAGTGCAGGTATGTGGTAAACAGTTGGTTCCATTGCTATCGAGTGTGCCTCATCCCCCATGTTTTTTAGGGACTCCAAAGGTACAACTTTTTTTGCGAAAATTTACAATCTCAAACAAAAAAATTTACAAATTTGAAAACTTTTTTATTAACACTTGATGTTAATAACTTTATATGCATTGTGTATCAGCGCTTTATGCGCATATTTGCCAAAAATTTACAACTGCAAAATTTTGGACTTTGAAGGATAGCCATGTCTCTCTTGCCATGCATGGTGATTGAAACGGGTGGCTTGATTGTATCGGAGAAAAAATAATTACAGAATTTATGGATTATGAACGAATTTTTAATAATTTTGCCACGCTTTCCTGATTTTCACTCGAGATTTAAGAATAAACGATTATGGATAAAAGAGTTAATCATCATGGGTTCCCGATGGAAATCCTGCAACAGACACCGACGCCATTTTATTATTATGACCTCGATGTGCTGCGCAAAACATTGGATGAAATCAACCGCTTGACAGCCGATGAATGCTGCCTAGTACACTATGCCGTCAAAGCGAACGGTAACCCGCACATCCTCAAGGAGATAAAGAGCCATGGATTAGGGGCTGACCTGGTCAGCGGCGGCGAAATAAAGGCGGCTCTCGAGGCAGGGATTCCCGCATCCATGATGACCTATTCAGGAGTGGGCAAAACCGATTGGGAAATCAGGTTGGGCGTGGAGAATGAGATCGGCTGCTTCAATGTCGAGTCGATACCGGAATTGGAAGTCATCAATGAGATCGCAGGGTTGATGGACAAGACTGCCAACATCGCCATCAGGGTCAACCCGGACATCGATGCCCACACCCACAAATACATCACGACAGGCACCGCCGACAACAAATTCGGCATCTGTCTCGAAGACCTTGAGCAAGTCATCACGCTGGCCATGAAATTACCCCATGTCCACCTCAAGGGACTCCACTTCCATATCGGATCACAGATTGTCGAAATGAAGCCGTATGAGATGTTGTGTGATGCGGCTAACAAGCTGATTGATAACTATGAGCGTCAAGGCATTAACTTTGAGACCATCAATATGGGAGGGGGCCTTGGCATCGACTACGGCCACCCCGACGAGCATCCGTTGCCCGAGCTGGAAAGGTTTATCAATACTTTCAAACAGAGGTTGAATCTGAGGGCCGGACAACAGTTACATTTTGAGCTCGGCCGTTCCATCGTCGGCCAGTGCGGTACCCTCATCTGCCGCGTGCTGTATGTCAAAGAAAACCGCAACAAGCGCTTCGTCATTGTTGACGCCGGCATGACCGACTTGATACGCCCGGCCTTGTATGAGGCACACCACTTGGTCCACAACCTGACCTCGCGACAGGATGAGGTGGAGACCTATGATGTGGTGGGTCCCGTGTGTGAGTCCACCGATGTATTCGCCCATGATTGCCGATTGCCCATCACCCGCCGCGGTGACCTTATCGCTATCCGCTCGGCCGGAGCCTATGGAGAGTCGATGGCATCAACCTACAACATGCGTGCGCTGCCGTTGAGCATCTTTCACTCTCGCTGATCGCTGTTATCAGCTTGACACATAGCGTTTACAATCTCGATGCATCATGTGTGCCCATACATGATTATTCATTATATATCTTCTTTATTCCGTTGAGCATCAACCATTTCGACGAAAAGAAGAAAAAATATTTCAAAATAATCACTGAAAGCTATTACGACTTTAAAAAATAATAGTTACATTTGCGATTACTTAAAAAAGTTGTTCTGATGGAAAGAATTGATACTCTTGACAAAAAGATTCTCGAGATTGTTATGAATAACGCACGAATCCCAAGCAAGGATGTCGCCCAGGTGTGCGGTGTCTCTCGTGCGGCCGTTCATCAACGCATTCAGCGCCTCATCGACGATGGCATCATCACAGGATCGGGCTATAATGTGAATCCCAAACTATTGGGTTATTCCACCTGCACCTTTATCGGCCTGACACTGGAGCG
Source organism: Muribaculaceae bacterium (assembly GCA_017619255.1). Lineage (GTDB taxonomy): Bacteria > Bacteroidota > Bacteroidia > Bacteroidales > Muribaculaceae > Sodaliphilus. The sequence continues at coordinate 5,803 of JAFZSS010000190.1, read as the reverse complement.
CGGCTCCATGTACCGCACGGTCGTTCCCGAATTGCTGAAAATCAAGGAAGTTGTTGAATGTCACTTCACCACAGGTCATTACACCATGATGATTAAAGTGTATGCCCGTGACAATGAGCACTTGATGTCGCTGGTCAATGACCACATCCAGCACATCGAGGGTGTTGCCGCCACCGAGACGCTCATCTCGCTGGAGCAGAGCATCAGCCGCACAGTGCCCATTTACTACGAATGAGACCAAACTACCTCATATCATAAAGTTGGAGAGCAAGCACCTGCATGATGCTTGCTCTTTTCATGTAAAGAGCAGAAAGTTTTTATGACACCCATTGTGATTGGAAACTCGTTTTTTTGCATTACCTTTGTGGCAGATAAAAGAAATACTTCATCGAAAAACTAGAATACAAGCATGAATAACAACCGATATTGCGTGATCATGTGCGGCGGTGTGGGCAGCAGATTCTGGCCGTTCAGCAAAGCCGAAAAACCCAAACAATTCATCGATTTCTTCGGCACCGGACGCAGCCTGTTGCAGATGGCGTTTGACCGCATGGAGGGCATTGTTCCCACCGATAACATCCTGTTAATCACCAACGAGAGTTATGGCCCGCTCATCAAGGAGCAACTGCCCGAAATCAAGGACAGCCAGATCCTGCTGGAGCCGGCGCGCCGCAACACCGCTCCATGCATCGCATGGGCCGCTTATCACATCAAGGCCATCAACCCCGACGCCAAGATGATGGTGGCGCCCAGCGATCACCTCATTCTCAATGTGGAGAAATTCAGGCAGAGCGTCATCAGCGCCTTTGAGTTCATCGAGACACACGACGCCCTGGTCACGATGGGCATCAAGCCCAGCCGTCCCGAGACGGGTTATGGCTACATTCAGGTGGGCGAACAGTCGGAGGGCAACTTCTCATCAGTGAAGACCTTTACCGAGAAGCCCAACGAGGACCTGGCCCGCGTGTTCCTCCAGTCCGGCGAATTCTTCTGGAACTCAGGCATGTTCTTCTGGAGGGCCGACAGTATCATCCGCGCGCTGAACGACAATGCTCCCGAGGTGAACGCCATCTTTGAGATGGGGAAGGAGCACTTCGGAACAGACAGCGAGGTGGAGTATATCAACTCCAATTTCGAGGCCTGTCCCAGCATCAGTATTGACTTTGCGGTGATGGAAAAGGCTCCAAATGTCTATGTCGAGACAGTGGACTTCGGTTGGAACGACCTGGGAACATGGCGTTCGCTGTATGACCACTCGCCCAAGAACAGCGAGGGCAATGTCACGCAGAACTGCAAGGCCCTCATGTTCAACAGCCACAACAACATCATCGCCATCAAGGGCGACAAACTCTTGGTGACATCAGGGCTCGAGGGTTACATCGTCGCCGATGTGGACGACGCGCTGCTCATTGTGCCACTGGAAGAGGAACAGAAAATAAAACAGTATGTCAACGAGGTAAAGTCACTCTACGGTGACAAGTACCTGTAAACCATCTGTCCATCAAAGAAACAGCCGCGGGGCCACTGCTTAGAATGTGCAGTCGGCCCCGCAGCCGTTGATGACGGTTCAGCCCATCGGAATCACTGTCCGATGAAATTTGTCGATGTCAGTGGTCACTACTCTTGGGCTTCGGGCTGTTGGGATGTCGCAGTCTCCCGAGGGCGTGCCAGCAATTCAAAGTTATCCACATAGATTTCGGTGGTGAATCGCTTGACCTGATTGCGATCTTCCCATGCGCGTGTGCGTAAACGCCCCTCAAGATAAATCTGGGTTCCCTTGCGGATATAACGCTCGGCCACTTCGGCGTTCTTTCCCCACATAACGATATTGTGCCACTCGGTACGCTCCGGGACCTGTACGCCGTTAGCGTTGGTATAAGCCCTATCGGTAGTAGCGAGCGTGAATGAAGCAACGGGCTGATTTTGTGCGACATATCGCACATCCGGGTCTCGGCCCACACGGCCCAGCAAAATGACTTTATTGACTGACATAATGTAATGGTTATTATTGATTAGCTATATATATTATTATTAATGTGTATTCTTAACATCCGGTACACTTGAGATCTAATCCCACCCGTTCGTGAAGACCGAACATCAGGTTCATGACATGCACTGCAGCGCCGGCGCCGCCCTTGAGCAGCAGGTCCATCACGGCATGTACGGTAAGCTCGCCGGTGTGGCCGTCTTTCTCCAGACGGATCAGGCACTTGTTCGTATTTTCGACATCGGCGGTGGTGATGGGACGGTCCACCATGAACACAAAGTTGTGGTCGTCGTAATACTGCTCATAAAGCTGCCCTATCATCTCACCGTCAACACCGCTCTTGAACCGGGCGGCGACAGCCAGGGTGCGGCGCTCGCTCAACGGGGAGATGGACAGGGTAACGGGTTGGTTAAAACTCGACTGGCACATTTCCAAGGCCATGACCACCTCGCGTTGCTGCTCAGCTTGCCAAGCAGCGGCATCCATGCCATCGATGGTTTTCCCTTCTTGGGGGAAGGCTGTCGCTCCCATCGCCACACGCAACGCCAACGGGCTGTTAAGCATGAGGTTGCGCGCCATGGGCATCAATGCCAGCAACGATGCCGCGGCAGCATTGCCAGGCACCGTTACATATTGTGCGTCGTGCACGAGAATGCGTCGCTGCATCTCTGACAAGCCATATTTCCACTGATGCTCTGTTCCATGGTCCAGATTGTGGCTGCCGCTCAAGTCTATGATACGGGTATCGTCAGGCAGATTAAGCACCTCGAGAGTGGCAGGCAATTGCTGGCGCGGGTCACATGTGAACACCACATCCACCTCATCGAGAGGCTCCTCGGGATTCACAGTGAGGTCACTATCTCCAGCAATGCCTGGTACAATCCTGTCAAGACGAGTGCCCGCCGGACTGGAACCTCTCACCCATCGCAGCTCCACATCTGGGTGGTAGATGAGCAATCGCACCAGTTCGGCAGCACGCAAGTTGTCACATCCTGTGATGCCTACTTTAATCATTTAGCCGATGCTGAGAGGCGAATTCTTGGGCATAAACTGCTCGAAGACTGCCTTAGCCTGCTCATGTGTTACGCCCTCGGCCAACACAGCGACTACCGTATCGGCACCAGCGATAGTTCCCAGGATTTCGGGGGGACGGCTCATGTCTATATCATAAGCCAAGCCCGGGGCATAGCCATTGCGGGTCTTTACCACCGCAATATTACCCGAGAATGTCACTGACACCATGCCCACCTGCTTTGCGGCGTGGGTATCGGTCTGACGCATACTCAACAACCTGTCCTGCAACTGGTTGCTGTCAGGAATGATATACATGTAGGTATTGCGGTCGGTAGCCACCTTGGAAATCTTCAAGGCTTTCAAGTCACGGGACAATGTAGCCTGAGTCACATTGATATTGTGCTCACGCAACATGTCAGCCAATTCACTCTGGCTGCCGATGCAATTCGTCTTGATCAGATCAGTGATCAACTGTAAACGGTCGCGTTTCCTTTTCACGAGTACTTTCTTTTTTCTAGGTTTCTTTGTTAATGTTGTTGTCTCCATTTGAACTATATACTTAAAAGTTGGTTTGAGATGCAAAGATATAAACATCCCACAAATTCTGCAACATATTTATTGACTTTTTTCAATGAAAATTCAATTTACACCCCATTTTTCACCGAATATAATGAATAATCAGCCTATACTTTCCCGTTTTCACACATGATTACACAACCTCTGCCACCTTCCCGCAAGCGTCACAAACTCTCATGGGGGGGGCAGCAGGATGGGCATCACTTCTTGGGGATGAGGCAACAGGGGTTATGTTGGAACTGTTGCCAAGCGGCTTGCAGTTGAGGCTTGCATGCGAGGAGGAGGGCGTGAGCGGCGGTGAGGTTGGTGCTGTCCTGTTCAATCTGCTCGAGATAGACGAGCAGGTTGTAGCACATGGTGTATTGGCCACAAGCCATCAGTGTCTGGGGCATGCCGGCGGCCTTCTCCTCGGGGGTGAACCACAATGTTGACCCCATGCTGGCGGCACGCGCGCTGTTCTGCTGGATGGCTTCGCTGGGGACGAGGTAATCGGGCAAAGTGCCGTTTTCTCTCATCACTTTCCATCGCTCGTCGGGCCTGAGTTCATAGATTGTGCTGCTGACGAGGCGGTTTTTCCAAGCAGCATCGTTGTAGAGGGAACTATAGCTCATCTGCCTCAAGCGTTTCAGGAACACCTCGCTGCTCATCATCACAACCGACTTGGCGCGGTTCATCACCAAGTTCTCAAGGGCGGCAAACTTCAAGTGGCTGAGGAAGGTAGCATTGTTGCCGATAAATGTGCGAGCAATAGCGCGGTACATCTTGTTCTTGAGCACGGCTCCCACAATGTTGGCCACGGTGACAATCGCCAGAATGACCGCCACCACGCCCAGCCAGAACTTGCTTCCCAACACCAGGGCAAGGATGAACAGGGCAGTCACCACGGCTTGGCTGATCAGGCCATAATTGCGCAGGCGACCCAGCGTCAGTTTCCCTACTCCAGCAGGAAGCATCTGCTCGCACGGGGCATAGCCGTCCATATAGGGACTGGACACATCGCTCACGATAACCAGGTCGAGGGCCTTGTCGGTACGGGTCTTGTCCTCGCGGTACTTGCGCATGTGCTCCTCGGCCAGCAATACGGGCTCAATACCCTGATTGTCGGTAATACCTCCGTCCATAAGGCCAAAGCGGTTCTTGATGCCAGCAGCCACCTCGGGTTGTTGAGACACATTGAAGTCATCAGGGTACATCATTGGCTCAAAGCCGCAGGGGAAGCACGACGAGCACGCCAGCGCCTCGCCGGGGGTGATGTGGCGCGCCACGCTGCGACCGATGCGGTGCTTGTTGTTACCGAACACGCCATAGCACACCCGCTGCCCGTCGGTCAAGTGACCCGCGCTCACACGGAAACGGAAAGGCAGCGAGTTGTCAAAGTCAGTCGCCAGAGCTGTGAAGTCCTTGACGGGGATACGGTCCAGGTTGTCGATAATGTCACCCATCACCGCCCCGCCAAACAAGCTGCGGTCGTAGATGCCCGCCATGATCTTGATGCTCGACGCGTCACGGTTGGCCTTCTCGGCGCTCAGGCCCTGCATGGCTCGGGCCACCAGATCCTCGTCACACAGGAAGTCAAACAGTTCGTCCACCATCTCATCGACTTGCTGGCCGCGTGCCCGCGCGAGCATGTATTTCATCGCAGGAATCGTGCCGCCCGAAACCGAGGTGAGCGCCGTCACGCAGTCCAACAGTGTACGCCCGTCATCGAGGCGGACGGCATTCAGCATCGACAGCGCACCCAAATCAAAGGTCGCCGCACGATAACCGCCACCTGAGAATGTTAAGCCTATGTTCAAATTGTTTTCCATCTTCATGCTCTATTTTCCCACAAAGATACACAAATTTTTCCAGCCAGGCGAGATGAAGCATCTTCGAATAATTCGCTTCGCCGAAGTTGAAGGTTCGTCGACAACAAAAAAAAGGAGTAAGGATGCCGTCAATATCCTCACTCCTAATTATTATTCTTAATTCTTAATCCCTAATTTACCAAGTGCCATTGAGCAGGTAGTTGATCAGTGAGGTTGCGTCAGAGATATCAACACCGCCTACCTGGTCACAGTTGGCGTTCTCCAGATTGATGTCAGTAGCGTCGCCTGAGAGCAAGTAGTTGATCAGCATGGTAGCATCAGTGATGTCAACCACATGGTCACCATTCACATCGCCACGCAAGCCGGGTTCTACGCCTGCAAGTGTCACGACAATCGTGTAGCAACGCACCTGCGCATT
>JAFZSS010000189.1 GCA_017619255.1 Muribaculaceae bacterium | reverse complement strand
CTGCGGTCATCGTGTTGCCCTCGCCGGTATTATAGATGGCGCGCAAAATGCCGGGGTTTTCCTCGTCCATGGGAGGCAGACTGTTCACCAGCGTGGTCATGCCGGCGCCGCTGATTTGGTTCTTATAGCACTCGATTCTCATCAAGCTATTGCAATGTGACACATCAAGCGAGGTCAACTGGTTGCCGTAACAGTACAGATAATTGAGTCTTGTCAATGTGGACAGGTCAAGGCTGGTGATGGCGCAATTGCCGCAACTCAGGTTCCTGAGGTTGACGCAATCGGACAAGCCGGTTATTGCCGACAGGTTGGGGTTGTTCTTACAAATCAGTGCATTCATGACCGTGTTGCCCGACACGTTGAGTGTCGTCAGGCTAGAGCCATCGCAATACAACTCATACAACTGAGAATTGTTTCTGCAATCCAGGATCTTCAAGGTGCTGATGTCATTGGTATAGAGCTCATTGAACTTGTTGCCGCTGCAGTAGAGGGTTTCAAGCGTGCTGTTATTACCGAAGACGATGTCATTCAGCAGGTTACTGCCGCATGACAATGTTTTCAACAAGGTGTTGCTGGCCACATTAAGAGTTGTCAACTTGTTGGTATAGCATATCAATGTCTGGAGTTTTGTCAACGGGGACACATCGATGGTCGAGAAGTTGCACTGTCTGAAATCAAGGTAGGTGAGCGCCGTGCAAGTTGCCAGATTGGTGATGGTTGTCAAGTTAGGATTGTTGTAGCATTCCAGTCGGCTCAGTTTGGTGTCACCGTCCATTTGCAGATAAGTCAGCGAGCAGTTGTAACACTTCAGTGTCGTCAACTGCGTGTTGCCCGCCATGTTGAGGTTCTTCAGGGCACTTCTCCCTGAGAGGTCGAGAGAAGTGAACTTGTTGCCGTAGAAGTTGATGGACTCGATTGCTGGGCTACTGTTCAGATTAACTGATGCCAACTGGTTGTAGGAAGCCATCAACGTTGTCAGAACAGGGCAGAAAGGTGCCTCAAGCGTGGTTAACTGGCAATAATTGCAATAAACTTTGGTCAACAAATCGCTATACGAGACACTAAGCGTCTTGAGACTGCTGTGGTTGCTCACATTGAGTTGGGTGAGTTGGTTTTTACCGCAACTGAGTGTTTGCAAAGCACTATTGTTGGAAAGGTCAAGTGTCGTGAGTTGGTTGTTGTAGCAAGATAGATTTATAAGGTTAGTAAAGGTGCTCACATCAAGGCTGCTGAACTTACAATTATTGATATTAAGAGTAGTGAGTGCGGTGCAGTCGGTCAGGCCTGTAATGGCAGACAAATTGGGGTTGCTATAACATTTGATTGTCTTCAGCGCAGTGTTGCCTGTTACATTTAATGTGGTCAGCGCATCGCTATAGGCATCTATCGTCGTCAGGCTGGGATTATTCGAGCAATTAATGTACCACAGTTCGGACAACTCTTTAGTATTCAGTGTGGTAAGATTGTTGTTGTTGCAAAATAGCTTGGCCAGGGATTCGCAACTGCCTACATCAAGTGTAGCGATTTGGTTATTGCTGCAATTGAGTTCTATCAACTGTCGGCACACTGCGACATTCAGACTGGGGAGTTGGTTATTGCTGACGTCGATGGATACAAGGTTGCGCTTGCCATAGCCGGTGAATGAGGTGAGATGGTTGTTGCTGCAATACACCTCTTCGATATAATACAGGTCTTGCACGCTAAGGCTGGTCAGACCACACTCGTTGCATCTGAGTTTTTTGAGGGCCGAAAGCGTTGACAGACCGGTAATGTTTGTCAGATTTTTGTTGCCATAGCAATTCAGAAAGGTCATTGCCGTGCAGTTCGTCACCTCGAGGTTCGTCAGGTTGGCGTTGCCGTAACCGGTGCAGGTGAACGAGGCCAGCGATGTGCAGTCAGCGACAGTGACTGCATTCAGGTTACCCAGCCCCTGAATGACCAGCGTCGTGAAACCGCAACTTGCCAAATTGAGCAGTGTCAACGCCGAACAACTGCTCAGGCCCGTGATATCGGCCAGGTCGGTGTTGTGATCGGCAAGCAGCGAGGTCATGGAGGTCAGGCCGTTCACATTCAAATAGGTCAACTTGTTGTAACGGCAATAGACGCTTTCCAATCTGGTGTTGTAACTCAGATTCAACGACGTGATGTTGTTGCCCTCGCAGTGCAGGATTTTCAGATATGTGAAGTAAGAGATACCCACGAGCGACGAGATGTTCTTATCGCTCACATCAAGCGATGTCAATGAGTTGATCTGGGCTGTGGTAATGTATCCGGCTGGATACTTCGACAATAGATAGGAGCGGAAATTCGCATCCGGGAAATTCGAGCTGTTGATGGTGACATCGGCTTGGGCTGCCAATGTGGCTATCAGCACTGTGATGAGTGTGAATAGAATTTTTTTCATAGTTCAAAAGGGTTTATGGTGTTAATAATGTGGATTATTCGGTTTCTTTTCTTGCTATTTGCCGCAAATATAGTAAATATTTTTAAAGTTTTAAAGAAAATCGTCCATTTTTTTTGAAAACTTATTCGTGACAAGCCCTCCAATTCGTCAAATTAGACCAATTAGCCCAATAGCAAGCCAGCCGCGGCAGCGGGTGGCTGTCGCGGCTATGATTTGCTAGATGAGTGTCGAGTGTGTTTAGAACTCGGCGTTGTTGGGCGTGCGCGGGAAGGGGACACTTCACCATTGAAGCATCCCCTCATTTCTAATTCCTAATTTCTAATTAGAATCTTACCAAGAACCGTTGAGCAGGTAGTTGATCAGTGTGGTGGCATCACTGATGTCCACGCCCCCGCTCAGGTCACAGTCGGCATTCTCCATGACAATGCCGGTGGCATCACCACTGAGCAGGTAGTCGATCAGTGCTGTGGCATCGCTGATGTCAATCTTGCCATCGCCGTTCACATCACCACGCATGGACTGTGTGTTCTCAAACAGTGTCACTTCCTCGATATTGCTCCAGTCGCTCTCGGTGCCATCGATGTAGAGAGCTTTCACCTTGTAGAGGAAGGTGCCCTCGGCAGTCAGGTTCTCGACGGTATAGAACATATCGGTGATACCGGTAATCAGTCGATAGGTGGCATCGCCGGTCTCGCTGGCAGCACGGGTGGCAGGAGTGGCGTCACCTGAATAAACGCCCATCAGAGCGATACTGGGTGAGTATTGAGAGTCGGGCGTCGTGATGGTAATCTTCTCACCTGAGCTTGCCGTTACTACCCAATAGTGGGTGTCGCCAGCTGCAAAGTTATAGGTCACAGCATCGGTCTGGGGTGTTGCAACGGTCAAGTTGCCAGCACCATTGGAGTTAGCGGCATAGGACTTGATCATCATCGTGAACTTGGCATTGGTGTAACCCTCAGGAATGGTATAGGTGATATTACCGTAGGAACCATTGTTGTTGTAATTGTTCCTGAAGTAAATCTCGCTGTTACCACCACGCACATTGGTGCCGCCCCAAGGAGCGGGCAGAGTGATATCATTATAACTGTTTCCAGTGTAGGCCGATGCGGTGATTGAACTGAGCAGAACGGGTTCGGGCTCGGGTTCATCCTTGGTCGATACCTCGAGGGTATAGCTTGATACATTGGCCTCTGGCGTTGCATCGGTCCAGTCAGCGCGGAACTTGGTCAGGTTGATGTAGGCCTCGTTAGCGGGCTGCATCACGGGCACTTCCTTGGTCAGGGTTGCCGTGCCGTTGATGGTGACAGTCACATTCTCGGCACCAGCACTCTTCAAGGTGATCGTGGCGTTGTGATTGCCATGGGTCGTGGGGGCATATGTAATGGTGACATCCTTGCCGCTCATGGCATTGGCAGCGCTGATAGTCGTTGGCGTGATGCTGTAAACACCGTTGGCATCAGTTAAAGCCAGCGTCACATTGCCGGTGAGGTAGGCTCCGCTTACATTGAAGGTGGCGGTTGCGGTCTCGCCTGTAGTGGCGGTCATCTCTACAGTCGCCGGGCTTGCCGTGATAGTGGGATTAGTGCTTTCGAGCAGGGTGACTTGCTTAATGTTGCTCTTGCAGATATCAGCATTGGTGTAATTGGCCACAACATAGTAGTTGAATGTGCCACCCTCGGTGAGGTTCTGAACAGTGTAGCTCTTGCCGGTGATACCAGTGATGACGCGATAAGTGTCGTCACCGGTTTCCGAAGCCTTGAGCTGAATGCTGGTCAGGTCGCCGGCATAAACCTTCATGTACCTTAAGTCAGGCATGCCGCTGGAGGTGAGTTTCACATAGTCGCTGCTGCTGCAATCCAGAACGAAGGTGTACCAGGCAAACGAGCTGCTGGAAGGCACAGTCTGGGTCTCGCTGTCAACATTGGTAGCTACGGTAAGGGTGTTGTTACCATTATAGGGCTGAGAATAAACCATTACGGTCACCTTGTCATAACCAGTGAGATCGTATGTTTTACTCTGTACATAGCCGTCGGTGCTCAAATAGCACGAGCTGGTGGAGCTCCAATACTTGAGGTTGTTTTGAGTCCAGCCAGTGGGAATGTTGTTGCTCGATGTCCAGTCGGTCGTGTCGAGCAGGGCTACCTCGGGCTGGATGGGCTTGGAGGAAACATACAGGGTGTAGCTTTGCACATTGGCGGCAGGAGTGGCGTCGGTCCATGTTGCGGTGAACGAGGTGCCAGTGATATTGGTAGCGTCGAGCATCACAGGAGCGTAGGTCTCCAGCGGAGTGGGATCGGCAGTTCCGTTGAGTTTGACGGTCACACTCTCAGCACCGGTGCTGGATAGCGTGACGGTTGCTTCATGGGTGCCCACAGCAGTAGGATTATAGGTCACCGTGACGGTCACGCCATTGGCGGCCTGGCTTGCACTGATGCTAGTGGTGCTCAGCGAGAAGGAGCTGTTGCCGCTCTTGCTCAAGGTCACATTGCCGGTGAGGTTGGCACCAGTAACGGTAAAGGTAGAGGTCACGGGCGTGCCCACAGTGGTGTTCATCGTGAGCGTGCTGGGGTTCACCGTGATTTTGGGAGTGGTGGTGGCCCCTGCGGGAGGCTCAATGCCGATAATCATGGCCTCACCATACTTGAAGACATAGGAACCTGACTGGCCTGTTGAACCAGTAGCGGTGGTGAAGTTGTGCAGCGTGCAATAGCCATTGCTATCGCCACTCCAACCCCAGTTCACATAGTACTGGCCGCTGCTGTTGACACCAAACACATTGAAGGCATGACCTTCAGGCTGGTAGCTACTGATGGCGTATGCCAAATATTCAATGGGACGGCCGTTATGCAACTCGTTCAGCATCCATTCATTCCACTGGGTGTCGGTATAATACTGCGAGCTGTTGGTGTAGCTCCAGCCCGATTGCACGAGCTCTGTGAGGGTCAGCAGTTGGGCATCGGTATAGCCCATGTTGTGGCAACCCTCAAGGATTTCGGGGTCGTTGGCACCGCTACCGCTGGTGCTGTAATAATAATCGGGAATAGCCTGGCCCGCATAACGCATCAGCCATGCCACGGCATTGGCCTGAGTAGTGTTGTAGGAAGTGTTGGTCGGGCCAGTGTACTCGTCAAGCATGTTGTCCCAATCTGCTGCGCGAGAAGATAAAGCGGCAGCGGAAACACCGCCAGTACCCGAAATGGCCGCTACTGCAGGGTAGGTATCGGGCCATTTATACTTGTAGTAGCACATACTCAGTGAGGTGGCAGGGCAACCGGTATAGACATGGCTGCTGCCACTTGTGGGGCACTGGTTGTTATACGGTGCGCTCTGGTCCCAGTTGGCCGTTACAAGGGGTGCAACGGGGGTGGTGGCATATTTAGGAAGCTTCACTGGCACCATGGTGCCAGCCTTGAGGCCGTCAATCTGGTATTTGTACTTGTTGAGCAGCCACTGCATGGCGGGAGGGATGTTATTCATGTCGAGTTGACCCTCTTCACCATACATCAGGATCTGCGGTGCCTGGTCATCACCGGCAACAACCACATAGGATTTTGCCGAATTGAAGATGTAGTAGTCCACAGCCGTGGGCTTGGCTACTGAAGCTTCGGCCCTAACCAGCTGGAGGTTGGAAGCCGCGGCGGCTTTAAGGTGTCCGGCGGCTACTTGTTTGTTAAGAAAAGCTTTAGCTGCGGCCTGTGCCTGTGTTGTGGACACATCGGCGGCCGATAGTGACAGTGCCGTGATGACGGCTGTCAGTAAGAACAATAATTTTTTCATAAGCATTTGTTGATAAAAAATGATGTATTAGTTTTTAATGACCCGCAAAAATACGATTTTTAATAGCAAAAATCCAAACATTTTTTGAAAAAAATGGAAAATTGCTAAACGAACAGGTAATTATTTTCGGTAAAAGATGTGGAAAGGTCTTTTAATCCTGTTGTCGGCGGATTAAGAGGATGATATAGAAGGCATCCGCACTCAAATAAAAATAACCGCCCTGCAGGCGTGCACAGGACGGTTAAAAAATGAGTGCGGATGCCCGCTAAAGTCTAAGGTCTAACTTACCAAGAACCGTTGAGCAGGTAGTTGATCAGTGTGGTGGCATCACTGATGTCCACGCCCCCGCTCAGGTCACAGTCGGCATTCTCCAGATTGATACCGCTGCTGTTTCCACTGAGCAGGTAGTTGATCAGTGCTGTGGCGTCGCTGATGTCTACAGAACCGCTGTTGTCCACATCACCGCGTATGGTTTCGGGAGAAATCTGCTTAACATTCCTGATGGCGAAGTAGTCACCAACGGGGTTAACGCTGTTGTCCTTGGAGTAACTCCATTCCAATGTGCATACCCCCGCGGGCAAGTACACAGAATAGGTTTCCCAGTCTTCGTTATTATAGGCACCATAAGAGATTTGCTCCACACCGTTGATGCTGAACGAGCATTTGTCCCAAAAGGTTGATGAGCCTTCGCCCCATGCCTTGAAGTCAAACTCCAGAATATCGCCAGCGACAGCGTATACAGTGGCCGTCAGCGTTGACGTGGTGCTTGACACGCCCGCGTTGCCCGACTGAGCATAGGGCACGAAATCGTCGGTGACCATCACGGTCCAGGGATAT
>JAFZSS010000188.1 GCA_017619255.1 Muribaculaceae bacterium | reverse complement strand
GAAGCTCCACTGGATCATGGAGAACATCCACGAGCAGTGCGTGAAGTTCGGTACTCAGCCCGACGGCACCATCGACTACGTGAAGGGCGCTAACATCGCTGGCTTCATGAAGGTTGCTCAGGCTATGCTCGAGCAGGGTGTCATCTAATCCCTGACGGATTGCTTAACCTAATTAATGCCTAATAAGGCAGGTTGTCGTTTTGGACAGCCTGCCTTATTTTTCCAACTCCCATCATTCCCGTTTTTCTCATTGCTCCTCATTTTACCCCATTTAAATTTAATTACCACTCTTTCAGTTTTGATTTCCTAAAACTTTTCTTATCTTTGCAAATTGGAATAATTTCATGATTATATGAGCGAAAACGAAAAATTAATTCAAGCAATTATCGAGGCAATTCAAGAAAAGAAAGGGCGTGACATCGTCCATGTGGATTTAACTAACATTGAAACAGCAGCAGCTCAAGGCTTTGTCATCGCTACGGGCAACACGCCCATGCAAGTGACCGCTGTGGCCGACAGCGTCCGCGAGTATGTGGAGAAAAACGCCGGGCAACGGCCCTTCAACTATGACGGCTACCAGAACGCACAGTGGGTCATTATTGACTATGGCAACATCTTCGTGCACATTTTCGTTCCGGACTTCCGTGAACGCTACAATCTGGAGCAACTCTGGGCCGACGCTCGCATCAACAAGATTGCCGACTTGGATTAATGTCGGGTAAGTGATATTGAACGCTATTTTGATTGGATAAGAATCATGGCTAACGACAAAAACCAACGCAAGACGCCCAAGTTCAACTTCTTCTGGATGTATGGACTGATGGCACTGTTCCTGCTGTCGATGTTCTGGCTGAACAATGATGGGGGCGTCGCGCAAGAGGTTTCCTGGACGCAGTTCGAGAAAATTGTCAGCGAGGGCGGTGTGACATCGATGACGGTTTACACTAACAAGGATTACCTTGAGGCCGTTCTGACCGAAGATGCTGCCAAAAATGTTGCCAAACAGGCGCAACCCCAGGAAACCCCTATGCTCGGCGGGCGTGTGGCAACCAACAAAGTTTCCACTCAGATTCCAGGAACTGCCCGTTTTGACGAGAAATCCGAGGAATGGAAAACCTCTGGCGCCTTTAAGGGTGAGATAAAATATGAAAAGGCAAGCGATTACTCGATGATGCTGTGGGCCTTCGGTCCCATTCTCTTGTTAGTCGCCTTCTACTTCCTCATGTACCGCCGTATGGGTGGCGCAGGAGGCGGCGGTGGCATCTTCAGCGTCGGGAAGTCCAAGGCAAGGCTCTTCGACAAGGACAACGACAGCAAGGTGACTTTCCAGGATGTCGCTGGTCTGGCCGAGGCCAAGGTGGAGATTGCCGAGATAGTGGACTTCCTCAAGAATCCCAAGCATTACACCGAGTTGGGTGGAAAGATACCCAAGGGCGCACTGCTTGTGGGCCCGCCGGGAACGGGAAAAACCTTGTGGGCCAAGGCTGTCGCCGGCGAGGCCGATGTGCCTTTCTTCTCGATGTCGGGTTCTGACTTCGTCGAGATGTTTGTTGGTGTCGGCGCCTCGCGTGTGCGTGACCTGTTCAGGCAGGCCAAGGATAAGGCTCCGTGTATTGTCTTCATTGATGAGATTGATGCTGTGGGGCGGGCGCGTGGCGGCAAGGCGAGCATGAACTCCAATGACGAGCGTGAGAGCACCCTCAATCAATTGCTCACCGAGATGGACGGTTTCGGCAGCAATAGCGGCGTCATTATCCTTGCTGCGACCAACCGTGCCGATATCCTTGACAAGGCGTTATTGCGTGCAGGGCGTTTTGATAGGCAGATATATGTTGAGCTGCCCGAATTGAGCGACCGCAAAGAAATATTCCAGGTGCACTTGCGCAATGTCAAAACCGACGGCTCGGTGGACCTTGACTTGCTGTCGAGGCAGACGCCAGGCTTCTCGGGTGCCGATATTGCCAATGTCTGCAACGAGGCGGCTCTTATTGCAGCGCGTCGTAAGAAACAAGCTGTCCAGCGCCAGGACTTCATGGATGCCATCGACCGCATCGTCGGAGGTCTGGAAAAGCGTTCCAAGGTGATTACTGAGGAGGAGCGCCGCTCTATCGCCGTGCATGAGGCAGGCCATGCCACCGTGAGCTGGCACTTGAAATATGCCGACCCCCTCATCAAGGTGACCATCGTGCCGCGAGGCAAGGCGCTTGGTGCCGCATGGTATCTGCCTGAGGAGCGACAGATTGAACCCAAGCAGGCCTTGCTCGACAAGATCTGCTCGCTCATGGCTGGCCGTGTGGCTGAGGACATGTTCTTGGGCTTCATCGACACCGGCGCATTGAATGACCTGGAACGGGCAACCAAGATAGCCTATGCCATGGTGACCTATTATGGCATGAGCGACAGGTTACCTAACATTTCCTACTATGACACTTCAGGAGAGGCCTATGGTTTCACCAAACCCTATAGTGAGGATCGCGCGCAGGCCATCGACGAGGAGGTGCAGGCGATTATCGACAGCCAGTATGAGAGGGCTCGGGATATCCTTTCTCAATATGAGAGTGGTCATCACGCCTTGGCCGACCTGCTGCAACAGCGTGAGGTGATTTATACCGAAGACGCCGAGCGCATTTTCGGGCCGCGTCAATGGAAATCACGCACCGAGGAGATTGTCAAGGAAGAAGAGCCAGTTCAAGGCGGAAATGTTTCCGTCACACCTCCCCCTTTCGGGCAAGAGACAGACAGCGAAAATCAATAACACGATTATGAAAACTATAGTCAAATTCACTGAGATGCAGAAGGCTGCCATGGTAAGTCTCCTCATTGAGATGATAAATGTTGACGGAATCGTTGATCCCAGCGAGTGTGAGGTGTTCGACACGATTTGCGTGGAGTATGGCATAGACGAGGAAACCTATAGCCTTGGCAAATCACTCAATTGTCTTGTCGCCGTTGAGATGATGAAACGGATGAACGACAGGCAGAAGATAGCCATTGCACAATTGCTCACGCGGGTAATCGATGCCGATGCAAAGGACGATGACAAGGAAATTCAGCTGTTGAATGTAATATGCACTGCAACTGGAGTTGATATCCTTATCAATGCTGCCGACGAGCAGTAGCAAGGCCGTTCATACATTATTATAATATTATAGTTTTTAAGACAGATATGCGGTCACAGGGTTATTCCTGTGGCCGTTGCTCTTGAAATTGGAGTGATGAATAGCAGTTTGGCTTACAATTTTTTGAAAGAATTTCTTGCTTTTATATCTGCCTGATAATCAAGTATTAAGCATGTTATTTACATCGCGATAAAGCCATTGTTGATAACTTTTTTTGAAAAAAATGACGAAAATATTTGGTGGGTATTAAAAATGGCTATACCTTTGCACCGCTTTTCGCCTCAATTGGGGTGTGAAAGTAACTCAAAAACGAGTTCTTTGACATGTTTGCAACAATATTGACGTAGTACAAGAGAACAGGGACAAAATTGTTCCCGTTAATTCTAAAACATAGTACAACACAATAAAGCAGGAATCATCAAGGGCCAGACTTTTTACTTCGGTCGCGTGTTGCGTTTTCATTAGAAAATAATAAAG
>JAFZSS010000187.1 GCA_017619255.1 Muribaculaceae bacterium | reverse complement strand
TGGTAGCGGGCCCCATCGAGCGGGCCACCAACCTGCTGCCGCAGTTCCTGCGCAAGAAGTCGTTTGACTATGATACCGCTGTGGTGGGTATGCGTCAGATTTTGTGGGGTCTGTCAAAAAAGGTGATTATTGCCGACAGTGTAGGTTACTATGTGGACCAGTTATTCGCCAACCCCTATTACTATTCCGCCACGGGCATGATTTGGGGAGGTATCCTGTTTGCCGTGCAGATCTATGCCGACTTCTCGGGATACAGTGACATTGCCATTGGTTCGGCGCGTCTGCTCAACATCAGTCTGCGTCCCAATTTCCGTTACCCGTTCTTCTCTCGCAACATGAAGGAGCTGTGGCAGCGGTGGCACATCTCGTTGATGACATGGTTCCGCCACTATGTCTATTTTCCCTTGGGCGGCTCGCGTCGAGGCCAGTGGCGCACCGCGCTCAACACGATGATTGTCTTTGCGCTGTCGGGACTGTGGCATGGGGCCGACTGGACTTTTGTCATTTGGGGCACTGTCAACGGCCTGCTGTTGTTGCCGTTCATTTTCATGCCTCGTAAGCAGTTGAGTGAGCATGCCTCGCTGCGCGACCTGCCGCGTTGTCTGCTGACATTCTTCCTGTTCGCGATGGTGTTTATCGCCTTCCGTGCCAACGGCATCTCCCACTTGGGTGACATCTGCGACATGATTGTCCACGGCTCGTGGCGCGAGTGTCCCGCGTTCGGCGAGGCCATCTTCTACATCGTGCCGTTCTTCATCATCGAGTGGCTAGGTCGCAAGCAGGAATTCCCGTTGAAGCGGTTGCCGTTCCCCACGGTGGTGCGTTGGCTGCTGTATTGGGGCTTGCTTATAGGCATCTCCATCGCCAGCCTGGACCGTGACATGCAGTTCATCTATTTCCAGTTCTGACGAATGACGGGCAGCAGCGCAGTGTGAGCGATATGTCCTGCTCCATATCCAAGAAATGACGAGGAGGGCGATTCATTGAAGCGCCCTCCTCGCTATTCGTGGGTCATCAATGTTTACCACTCGCCTGTGAGCAAGAAGTTGATCAGCGAAGTCGCGTCGCTGATGTCGATAGCACCAGAGAAGTTGGTGTCGGCGGCTTCCATGTCAATGTCACCCTCTCCCGTGAGCAGATAGTTGATGAGCGTGGTCGCATCGCTGATGTCAATATTGCCGTCATGGTTAACATCACCGCGCATGCTGGAGGAGCCCTCCTCGGGATTCTCGTCAAGGATGATTTGCAAGAGGGACGCGTTGCTGGTTGTCACATCGCCTGCATATACCTCAAACGCATTCACCGTGCCATTGGCGGCCTTCACGAAGTGGCTGCCTGGTTCGTTCATGAAATAGGCATTCTCGATGTTCTGTTGATTGAATGAGCCCACGATCATGTGGTAGAGGCCGCTGGTGATGGCGCTGGGGTTGGGCTTGATGGTCACATTCTCGGCGCTGAAAACGAAAGTCTTGTCGCGCATGTCGGTGCCGTTGGCTCCATCATAGGGAGCAACGAAGTAGGGTACATTGGCCTCCAAAGTGGTGCCCAAGTATTCTGCCAACAGCTTGGCGTCGTCGTTGGTATCCTCTTCCTGGTCAAAATTGCAAATCCACAATGCTTTGGCGTCGTTTTTGCTGTGCATCCAGTCGGTGGCAACGCCGTCGGCGGTCACACTGGTGGCAGCAAAGGGCAGCACCATAGTGCTCCAGCCACCTTCCTGCCCGGCATGACGGCCCTTGTTGAACTTGCGTTCATAACTGATGTTGGCTGCTGTGAAGCGGTAGGGTGCAAAGAAGTCGTGGCCATGCTTGATGATGATGTCGCTTTGGGCAACATAATTCTGGATGACATTCTTGCCTTCGAGTCCTGCGGGTATGTCCTTCTCGCCGGAGCAGATGTAGTACAGTGTGTTGGGGTTGTCATTGGGGACGATGGCAGTCAAGTCAAGGCCTTCCACACTGACAGCGGTCGCGTTCTCTGGAACAGCGATGCCGTTGTAGGGCTTGTAACCCATGCGGTTGCCGTTGCCGTCCCATACCACCATTCCGCGGTTGATTGTATAGTATTTGGATTCGCCCGGATGAACAAGGTTGGTTGTCACCTCGTTCTCGTTGCGGCCGTAGATGTTGAGGGCATAAACCGAGCCGTAAGCCAGGTTGTCAAACTCATAGTAGAAAGTCTGAGTCTCACCAGCGGGGATGTTCACATTGCTGCTCAGATAGGTGATCATCGAGCCGTGATTATTCTCGTCGACGATGAACAACGGAGCCAAGAGGTATCGGTTATATTCACCCTCGGTGTTGTTGTTAGTGACATCTACCTTGAACTTGATGTGGCTGTCATAAATGATCATGTCCTCATCGGCGTTCATGGCATTAATCTCAACACTCAGGTTCATCGGGTAAACCGTTGTGCCAGCAATGTTGACGCTGCCCGTACCAGGGATGGAACCACTCCAGGTGTTGTCATAGGTTGACAGGTAGGCGCTCTTGGTCCCGGCATTCTGCGGGGTGAAGTTGAAGGTCACCACCTTGGTGCCGCCAGCGGGAATCTCGGCCTCGACGACCGAGGTGTACTCGCTGTACTCGTCGAGCTGCTCGTTGCTGACATACAAGTAAAGCTTTCCGCTGAAACGGTCACCGTTGTTCTTCACTGTCACATGACATTGTTCGGAAGTGCCCACCTTCTCGCCGCCCGTGAATTCAAAGTTCATGGACTGCAGGTTCACAATGGGATGGTCGGTTAATGTTATCCATTCGCCATTGATGGTGGCCTCGATGTAGTAGCGGTCACTTTCAATCATGGGATTCCACACATTGCTGCCCTGCACGCTGCTCACAGGTACAATCTTGTAGGTGCCGCTGGTGATGCCGGCGCCAAACGGGTAAGTCTGCGAACTCTGGCTATCGGGCCAACTGTCGGTGACGGAGATATAGCTGGCACCATAATAGGTCTGGGCAATCATCTGAATGAAGTTGTCGTTGCTGTCATACAGGGCTATACCGCGCAGGTACTTGGTGCCGTCGTCGATGTGGTCCTCGGCGGTCACCTTGATGTAACGGCGCTTGGTCAGTTTGAAGTAGCCGTCCTCGCTGCGCTCAAAGGTGCGGGAACCGGTGTAGTACATGTTCCAGACGGTGAGTCGGTGATCCACTTCAATAGGTTGGCCGCTGTAGCCCGGAGTGATGCCGATGATAGCGGTCTGGTCGATGTTGTAGCCCTCGGCACTCGTCACCGAGGCGACGCCACCGCCGGCATAGGGGTTGAGTACCGAGAGGACGAAGTACCCGTCGCCCAGGCCTCCCCAGCCCCAGTTGATGTGGAAATAGTCGCCATAGGCATAGCCATCGCACACGAACGAGTGTCCGCCGCCGGTACCTGAGCGGCCGTTGTAGATGATGGGCCGTCCGGCAAGGAGTTCCTGATAAATCATCTCTTCCCAGTCGGCCTGCTCGTAGTCGCTGCGATAGACTAGCTTGGCGTCATAGTTGAAATAGTCATTAAACGCGGTGGGGATATAGGGATCGCTGGTGCTGGAAGCATTGATGCCGTAATTCATGCGTGCGGCACAGCCGGCATAGAGCATGAGCCATGCAACGGCGTCTTTTTCGGCTTGGGTCTCAGCACCTGTATAATTGTCCTTCATATTGTCCCAATCGAATACGATGGGGGGCAGCGGGTCGGTGTCGGTGACATAGTAATCCTCGTTCCAGTAATAGGTCATTTCATAGGAAGGAATCGTCTGGGTGCAATACAAGGGGTACTTGTAGTAGTTCATGATTTGGGCCATCGAGGTGGCAACACAGCCCGTATAGGCCCTCTCGCTAATGGTGTCGCCGTTCTCGTCCAGGTCCAGGAACTCGGGACATTGATCCCAATAGGGTGCGCCTTGGTCCCAATGGGTGGTAATCATCGGCGAAATGCTGTTGTGGGTGGGACGGGGGGCCGTCAGGTTCTCTCTGGTGATGCCCAATTGGTCAAGCATGGAAATTTCTTGGGCATAGTGCTCCAGCATCTCCTTCATGTTAGGAGGAATGTTGTTGGGGTC
>JAFZSS010000025.1 GCA_017619255.1 Muribaculaceae bacterium | reverse complement strand
CCTGACAATCAGAATGTGCAACTCACAGCAACCAATCTGCCCATCGTGTGGATTAGTGTTAATGGACAGTATATCGACCGCGATGAGCCTATCACGGCGAGCATGAAGATTATTCACAACGGTGATGGTGTGCTCAACTATGTCGATACGGTTGCCCATCCAGGCCAGCACATCGACTATGAGGGTTATGTCGCCTTGCGCTACCGTGGCAATTCGTCTTACAGCATGAGTGACAAGAAGCCTTATTCCTTCCGCCCGCTGGACAAGCCCCTCGAGGAGGGTGGCGAAAAGAAGAAAGTCAACATCCTGGGCATGGGCAAGGACAACAACTGGGCGTTGCTCGCCCCCTATGCCGACAAGAGCATGATGCGCGACCTGCTGGCGTTTGAGGTGTCGCGCCCCTGGATGGAATACACGCCCCAGGGCCGCTATTGCGAGTTGTTCCTCGATGGCACCTACTATGGCGTGTTCATCTTAACCGAGGTGGTTTCTAAGGGCAAGCACCGCCTGAACCTGCCCGACCCGGGACAAGAAGGTGACGAGTTGACCGGCGGCTATATCATGGAGGTGGACCGCTCCAGTGGTGAAGTGACTTATGTTTCAAAGTATCACCCCGTGAGCAATACGGGAACGCCCTATAATAACAGGTACATCAATTTCCAGTACAAGTCGCCTGACTATGAAAACATGACAACGGAACAGGTGGCTTATATCAAGGGCTGCATCGACCAGATGGAGCTGTCCTTGAACAGCTACATTCCCGCTCATGAAGCCGAATACAGGCAATATCTCGACGAGACCAATTTCATCGACTACCAGATTGCCATGGAACTGGGGCACAATGTGGATGCCTACCGCTTGAGCGGCAAGTTTTTCAAGCGTCGCGACAGCGAGGACTCGCGTTTCAAGATGGTGGTGTGGGATATGAATCTCGCCTATGGCAACGCTGACTATTATCAGGGTTGGCGCACCGACAATTGGATCTATAAGAACAATAATATTCTGTACAGTGGGGGAGATGCCCAACTGATACCTTTTTGGTGGTATAAACTGAACACCAATCCGGACTATATTGCCGGCTTCAAGGCTCGTTGGGCGCAGTACCGTCGTAACAACCTGCGCGAGGACCGTATTATGGCGACAGTGGATTCGCTGGCCAATGTCCTGACCTCGCAGGGTGCAGAGCACCGCAACAGCCAGGCATGGCCTCGTTGGGGGCAGTATGTGTGGCCCAACTACTATGTTGCCAATAATTTTGACGACGAGGTCGCATGGCTCAAACAGTGGCTCCATAACCGCATCGCATGGATGGACCAGCAACTGGGCTTTGATCCTAATGCCTTCTTGCGTGGTGATGTGAATGGCGACGGCACCGTTGACATCTCTGATGCGACCATGCTGATTAACTTCCTGTTGAACGGAGTGACCTCCGGCATCGATACTGAGGCCGCCAACTGCGACTTGGAGGGCGGTATAGACATCTCTGATGCGACGACCCTGATCAACTACCTGCTGAATGGTTCCTGGCCATAAGACGAGTAAAACAGTGGGTAAAAGCGAAATAAAGTGATACAGCATGGCAAGTTTGCCCACTTTTTTATACTTTTGCGTTTTGAAACTATAGGATAAACCGGCAGATGATTATGAAAAGGATTTCTTGGCTTCTCATATTGATGGCGTTCCTGATGGTAGGCAATGCACCCGATGTGCATGCCGCGGTCAATTTTCCGCCAGATGACCCGACAGTGACTGTCGACTCAACCAACCTCCCCATCGTGTGGATTGAAGTCGGTGGTGACTCCATCATGCGCAGAGATCTCATTGGCGGGTACATGAAAATCATCCATAATGGCAAAGGCCAGTTCAACTATGGCGACACCGTGGCGCATCCCGGACAGCACATCGACTACGAGGGATATATCGCGATACGACACAGGGGCAATACCACCTATTCACTCAGTCCCAAGAAACCCTACCAGTTCCGTACGCTGAGCCAGCCTTATGAAATGGGCTATGATAAGAAGAAGGTCAGCATCCTGGGTATGGGCAAGGATAACAAATGGGCGTTGCTGGCTCCTTACAGCGACCGTAGTATGCTGCGCGACCTGCTGGCCTTTGAGGCTGCCCGCCCGTGGATGGAATACACGCCGCAGGGTCGTTTCTGCGAGGTCTATCTCGACGGCACCTATTATGGCGTGTTCATCCTGTGCGAACTTGTTTCCAAGGGCAAGCATCGCCTCAACCTGGATGACCCGGGCGAAGAAGGTGATGCCCTCACTGGTGGCTACCTCTTGGAGGTGGGTACCAACGACGAGCCTGTCCATGTGTCTATGCACCATCCCATCAGTCCTACCGGCGGTACCGTTTATAGCGACCGCTATATTTTCTTCCAGTACAAAGAGCCTGATTATGCGGACATGACCTTAAAGCAGATCCAATATATTAACGGGGCTGTTGATGCAATGGAAGATGCCTTTGCCTCTCCCAATTTCAAAGATCCGGAGGAGGGTTACCGCAAGTATATCGATGTGCAGTCATTCATGGATTATCAGCTAATCAACGAGCTGGCTCACAATGTGGATGCTTACCGCTTGAGTGCCAAGTTATACAAGCGCCGTGACAGTGTTGACTCGCGCTTTAAGATGGCCCTCTGGGATTTGAACCTGGGATTCGGCAACTGCCGCCATAATCAGGGTTATTTCACCGATAACTGGATATCGCGCATGAACTCAATGTTGTATCAGAATGGTGACATCATGATTCCGTTCTGGTGGACTAGGCTGATACAGGACAATGAATATGTGCTCGCTCGCCGTGCCCGATGGAAAGAGATGCGTGAAGGAAATCTGCGCAGCGATCGCCTGTGGGCCACCATCGACTCTCTCGCCAACGAGGTGACCTGTTGCGGGGCAGAAGCACGCAATAGCCAGGCATGGCCGCGATGGGGTGTCTGGGTGTGGCCCAACCACTATGTCTCCACTAGCTATGATGATGAAATCAACTTCATCAAGGAGTGGCTTACTGAGCGCATCATCTGGTTGGATGCAATCCTTCAATACACGCCGCCCGACCCGCCTGTCCCCGAGCCACTGCTTGGCGATGTGAACAACGACGGACAGGTAAATATTGCTGACATCAATCTTGTGGTTAATATTATCCTGGGAGGCAACGCTGATGCCGAGACAAAGCTGCGCGCCGATGTCAACAGTGACGGGGAAGTTACCATTGCCGATATCACAAACCTCATCAGCTTGATTTTAGGGACATAAGCAAAGCCTCTACTATAGCGATGGAACATCCCAAGTTTATCATCACCAGTGGCGGTCTCTTGCGGATGGGCATGGTGACGCTGCATCGTGACCTGCTCATGCCTCATGAGGACTGCCTGGGCGGTGGTTTCTATGAATTTGACTATGCTGGCAACAGCATCGTTCTCTCTGGTAAATCATTTGACTACGGCTCTCCACGGTGGAACAAGGTGCAGACGCTGAAGGTCCCTGAAGCTTACCGCGGCATGACCATCGTCTATCGTGGCCCTTGGGGCGACGAAATCAACCTCACCACCGATTTCAGAATCGAGTACTACTAACACAACAGCAGTTTAACATGATACAAAAAGTGGAGACGCAAAATGCTTGCGCCTCCACTTGTTATTTTCGATTAAGCTAGCTAACTGCTAACAGCTAATAGCTTAATCACTTGATTACCTTCACGGCGTTGGTGGTGCCATCGGTGTAGGTGGTAACGACGATGGTCATACCGTTAGCCTGCGGCATCTCTTGGCCGGCCATGTTGTAGTAGCGCACGCTGGCAACGGCTTTGCCGTTCATCAGCTCACTCATGCCAGTGCTCGGGCCTACGGCGAACTCATAGGAGTTTTCATCGCTCGGCAGCTTGCCCGGAGCGACGGCATAAGCCTCTACAACATAGCTGCCGTTCTCGGTGAAGGTCAGGATGTCTTCATACTCTTCCCAATCGGTCCAGGTGCCATCGGGGTACTGTACGCGGTAGTAGATGGCGCTGGGCTCGCTTTCGAGAATCTCAACAAAGTAGGCGTGGATACCATCGGTGGTGTAGCCGTTAAAGGTAGGAGCCTCAGTCTTCTCGGTGGGCGTGGGAGGCTCAGGAGTTACCTCATACAGCCAAACGATCTCTGATTGAGTCTTGGCTCTATCGGTGGTATAGAACACCTGGATACCGATATTGCCGTCATGGTCCTCATCGCGAACAAAGAGAGGTTCATACCCGGGCTCGTTGGTGCGATAGAAGTAAACATGATCCTCATAGAAGTCATAACCAGTGGTGTAGAGATAATAGGGAACCTCGTTGATATCCTCATCCAGGTCATAGAAGTAAACCTCAGCAGGGAAGGTGAACTGATAAACTTCACCGTTACCGTCGTTAATCCAGACAGCATAGCTCAGATTCTCCTTGTCCAAGGGCGCGCCGTTGACATCGGTGGTAGGCAAGGTGAAGTAGAACCTCGAGTAACCAGACTCGTCACCGCAGTCATACCAGCTATCGGCAGTGGGGTTGGCGGGAATAATACCTGGTGTGGGAGGCTCATTGATCTCCACGACAGCACGAATGGAAAACCCGAAGGAGCGGGCAGAGCCTCCAGAGTAGAGCAAATAATCCGAATCGAAGCCCATAAAGCGAACGTGAATTAGCTCATCGATATTGCGCGACGAATAGGCGGCGCCACTACCCTGGTCGTTGCTCCAGCTGGAGATGAGTCCTGCAGCAGGTAAGAATATTGAGTTGCCATTGGGACCAGTGCCCAGTCGACCATTAACGCCATTAATTGTTGTCATCTCCCAATAGCAGTTGTTCATCAGTTCCTTCTGCTGCTCTTCGGTCGGTATGCGCCACGATGTGCCCCAGTTGATGTAGGCGGCATCGTCTTCGGGATCCAACTCGGTCTTGCCATCGGTGAAGCCGTTATAACCCTGATCGCTATCAGTGCAGTACTTTGTGAACTTGCCCTCGAAGAGCCACTTGTAGTTGTTATCAAAGACGTCTTTGGCTTCGGTCTCGCCCCAGGCGAAGTGGCCGCCGTAGCCCTCGGGGGTGTCAGCACCCACATTGCAGGTTGCCCACAGTGTGCCGCTGGGCAGACCCAGGTCAACATACTCATGACCGTCAATCATTTCAGCCTGGGCGGCAAGTGCCATCACGGCCAAAGCGATTAAAGTAAAGATTTTCTTCATAATCAATTAAGTTTTAAGAGTTTATGATGCAAATTAGAATGATGAATCGTATAATATCTTCTAAATTATACAAAAATACTCAAAATTAAGGCAAACTTTTACCTCCTCAAATTTTTAACATCATTTTAACTAAATTATTAAAAATGTATTCAAGAATGTTTGTCGTATGATGGCCAAATCCTAAACTTGAAGCCCAAAAATAATGCGGTTCATCAATAATTGTGTATCTTTGCCGATATGAAAGACTATAGTGGCTTTTTGAAGGAGATACAGGCGACTCTGCCTAAAGATAGAGTATATACCGATGAGTTGAGGACATTGGCTTGGGGTACCGACGCGAGTTTTTACCGGTTGACGCCCCAGGTGGTCATCCGTGCCAAGGATGAGAATGAGGTATCGCTGATTGTCAAGACGGCCAATAAGTATGGCCTGCCGTTCACCTTCCGTGCGGCGGGCACATCGTTGTCGGGCCAGAGCGTGAGCGACAGCATCCTCATTGTGGCTGGAAAGAATTGGGAGGACTACAGCGTTGCCCCTGATGCCGACAGCATCACCCTGCAACCCGGCATTGTGGGCGCAAGGGTAAACCAGATATTGAAGCCGTTGGGACGCGTGTTCCCGCCTGACCCCGCGAGCATCGGCTCGGCGATGGTGGGCGGCATCGTCGCCAATAACGCTTCGGGCATGAACTGCGGCACGCACGCTAACAGTGACCGTATGCTCCTCTCAGCGAGGCTGGTGCTGCCCGACGGCACCGTCCTCGATACGGGCGACAAGGCCAGCCGTGAGGCGTTCCGCCAATCCCATCCTGATTTCATCAAGCGCATAGAGGCCCTGCGGGACCGCATCCGCGCCAACCAGCCCCTGGCTGACCGCATCCGCAAGAAATACAGCATCAAGAATGTCACAGGTCTGAACCTGCGGCCATTCATCGCCTATGACGACCCGTTTGACATTATCGCCCACAGTGTGGTGGGCAGCGAGGGCACGCTGGCGTTCATCAGCCAGGTGACGATGCGCACGCTGCATGATTACCCCTGCAAGGCCTCGGCGATGCTCTACTTCTTCACGATGCGTGAGAGTTGCGAGGCCGTTGTGGCTCTCAAGCAACTGAAGTCCAGCGATGAGGACATCGCCATGAGCGAGGAAAATCTCATGGTCAAGAGTGCCGAGATGCTCGACTACTTGTCGCTGGCCTCGGTCGATGACCCCGTTTATCTGCAATACAAGCGTGATGTGGACGCCGGTAAGATTGAGGGTGTGAAGCCTGGCGACTATCACAACCTCACAGCCATCCTCACCGAGACCAAGGCATCGACTCCCGACGACCTGCAACAGCGTATCGATGCCATTACCGACTGCCTGTCACAGTTCAAGACCTATATTCCCGTCAACTTCACTACCGACCCCGCCGTCTATGGCAAGTATTGGGCCATCCGCTCGGGCATCTTCCCCAGTGTGGGCGGTGCGCGTCCCGTGGGCACCTCTTGCCTGATTGAGGATGTTGCCTTTGCTGTCGAGGACCTGCCCGAGGCGACCGTCAAGTTGCAGCGCCTGATTGCTGACCACGGCTACACTGATGCCTGCATCTACGGCCACGCTTTTGAAGGCAATTACCACTTCATCATTAACCAGCTTTTCAGCGACGAGGCCGAGGTGCAGCGCTATGCCGCGATGATGCGTGATGTGGCGCGCCTGGTGGTCGAGGAGTATGACGGCTCGTTGAAGGCAGAGCACGGCACGGGCCGCAACATGGCGCCTTTTGTCAAGTATGAGTGGGGCGAGGAGGCCTTTGCCGCCATGCGCGAGTTGAAGGAGATTTTCGACCCTAACTATCTGCTCAATCCCGGTGTCATCTTCAATGACGATCCTGAGTGTTTCATCAAGCATTTCAAGCCGTTGCCCGAATTGAAGATGCGCGGACTGGAAGCGGTCACGCCAAGGCGAGACCCTACAGACAGCCGTCATGACAGCGTGCGTGAGACTGTCGAGGGTGTCCTCAAGGCCAACAAGTGTATTGAGTGCGGCTTCTGCGAGGTGAATTGTCTCACCTGCGGCCTCACCCTCTCATCGCGCCAACGCATCGTCATCCAACGCGAGATTTCTCACCTGCGTGAGACGGGCAGCGACCCCGAGCGCCTGGCGACCCTTGTCAAGCAATACCGTTATCAGGGCGACCAGACCTGCGCCGGCGACGGCCTGTGCGCAACTTCGTGCCCGATGAAAATCAATGTCGCCGATTTGACCCACCTTGTGCGTCAGGAGTCCTTGCCACAGGGTAGCATGGGCTACAAGACGGGCCAGTTTGCCGCCCGCCATTTCGCGGGCATCAAGAGCGGCTTGCGCCTCGTGCTTGACACCGCGCGTTTTGGACACAATCTATTGGGCACAAAGGCCATGAAAGGGATTGCAGGTGCTATGCATAAGGCAGGAACACCCCTGTGGACACCTGCCATGCCGGGAAAGACTAAGCAACCACAGGCCGGCAGGGTGTTCTCACGATCCGCAGCTCAAGCAGAGGAGCAAGGCGCGGACCTCAAGGTCGTTTATTTCCCCTCGTGCATCAACCAGACGATGGGCCTTGCTAAGGGCTCACCCGTGAAGCATACCCTGATCGACGAGATGGTACTGCTGTGTGCCAAGGCCAGCTACCAGGTCATCTTCCCCGAAGGACTGGAGAAGATGTGCTGCGGCACCATCTGGGAGTCCAAGGGCATGCTCGACATCGCCGACCGGAAAACCGCTGAACTCGACGAGGCACTGTGGCAGGCCAGCGAGCAGGGCAAATATCCTGTGATGTGCGACCAAAGCCCCTGCCTGCACCGCCTGCGCAAGTGCATCACGCGCATGAAACTCTACGAGCCGGTGGAATTCATTTGGGAGTACCTGCGTGACCGTCTCGAGTTCACTCCCATCGACCGCCATATCGCCCTGCACTTCACCTGTTCCACCCGTGAGATGGGGCTGGTGGATACAATGACAAGTCTGGCGCGCCTGTGCAGCAACAATGTCTTCCTGCCCGAGGGCGTGGGCTGCTGCGGCTTTGCCGGTGACCGTGGCTGGACGCATCCCGAGGTGAACAGCTGGGCATTGAGAAAGTTGCGCAAGCAACTTGTGGATCATCAAATCGAGATGGGCTACAGCAACAGCCGTACCTGTGAGGTCGGCTTGGAAACCAATGGCGGCATCCCTTACCAGAGCATTGTCTATCTCGTCAACGAGGTCACAAACCCTAAACGATAAACTTTCAACAATTATGAAACGATATACTCATGCATGGCTTGCCATGATGGCCATCAAACGCCTGGACAAGGCAGACATCCCAGAAACCGAAGGCCGGGGAAAGAATCCCCAGCAGGTGGCGAAATATGCCAAGAGTCTCGTGCGCTGGTTCAAGAATTACCGTGACTTTGTGGTGCAGGGCGCCTGGTACCCCGATGAGGTGCTCTGTGACCAAGGCTCCAGCCATGGCCGTAAACTCGAACACGACACTATCAGCTTGGAGTTGCAGCCCTTCATGACGCTGCCCAAGACCATGGAGGTCTATAACCTGATGCAGAAATCAGAGCTCTTTGAGGAGCCTTATGCGGACAGGAAAGGTAATGTGTGTGACCGTTGCGATGCGATGGCTCATAACATCGTGGATAATTTCAAGATTCAGTTTCGTGAGGAGAAGGGCAATCCCATCGGCCCCTCATCCACTCACATGGCGCTGCGTTTCTTCATGATGAGCCACTATATCGCCGACGCCCACATGCCGTTGCACTGCGATGCCCGCAAACTTGACAAACTCCATGCCGCCATTGAGGGAAGTTGGGAGGATCAGGTTTGGGCTTCCTATTATATCGATGATGACAACAGGCGTTTCTTCTATGACCGCGATGGTTATCCCTTGGCTACAGACAAGATGTCGGCCATGATCACCGCTGTTGAAGAAAAACTTCTCTCAAGGCCGTTTTGCTATGGCTGGGGTGGCAAGGATTACAGCACACGGGATTATATCAAGGCCGTTACCGAGTACTCCTACCTGATGGCCCATGAGATGATACCCGAGGCTTGTGAGAAACTCTCCTGGAGCCAGTACAAGAAGCATGAGCGTTTTCAGCGTTTTGACGAGTACACGGCGATGCTGATGGCCGATGCCGTGGATTCCATCGCCCGGGCCTGGCTCCATGTGTGGATACGCTACCGGGAATGGGGGCCCGACAAGGTCGTTGGGCAAAGTGACCCTGTTCTGCCTGTTGATTGAAGTAAACTTGTGGCTTTATTCAGGCATGATCTGTCTTGGACACAACGATAAAATGATATCATTAACTATATGACTTCTTGAATTATGGGTAGTACTGCTCTGACACCTGCTCGCAAGACCATTGTGGGCGTTCAGTTCCTGTTCGTGGCCTTTGGCTCCACGGTGCTGGTGCCCCTGCTTGTGGGCTTGGATCCAGCCACCGCATTGTTTACAGCCGGTATCGGCACCTTTATCTTTCACATGGTCACCAAGGGTAAGGTGCCCATTTTTTTAGGCTCCAGTTTTGCTTTCATCGCGCCCATCATTTCCGCCTCCAAGCAGTGGGGGATGTCGGGCACATTGGCGGGCATGGCAGGCGTGGCGTTGGTATATTTCGTCATGTCTGCGCTCATCAAGTGGCAGGGCCGTCGTCTGCTCGAACGGCTGTTCCCGCCCGTTGTCATCGGACCGGTCATCATTATCATCGGCCTCTCGCTGGCACCGGCGGCGGTCGATATGGCTAAGGAAAACTGGTGGCTGGCGTTCATCTCGCTGTTGACCGCCATTCTCGTGCTCGTTCTCGGCAGGGGGCTCGTTAAGTTGGTTCCTGTGGTGTGCGGCATCGTGGTGGGTTATCTGGTGTCGATAGCCATGGGACTGGTCGATTTCACCGCCGTGGCTGCCGCACCCTGGTTTGCGTTGCCCCCGAGCATCACCCATTTCCAGTTGCCCGAGTTCTCGTGGGAACCTTTCCTGTTCATGATACCCGTTGCCATCGCTCCCGTGATTGAACACATCGGCGATGTGTATGTCGTCAGCGCCGTGGCCAATAAGGATTTTGTCAAGGATCCGGGTCTGCACCGCACCATGTTGGGCGATGGTCTGGCATGCCTCGTGGCAGCCCTCTTCGGCGGTCCTCCCGTGACCACCTACAGCGAGGTGACCGGTGCCATGCAGATCACGCGCATCACTGCCCCTGCGGTCATCCGCATTGCCGCGGGCACAGCCATCGTCTTCTCGGTCATCGGCAAACTGAGTGCCCTGTTGCAGAGCATTCCCAGTGCCGTGCTGGGCGGTATCATGCTGCTGTTGTTCGGCTCCATCGCCGCCGTGGGTATCCAGAATCTGGTCAATCACAAGGTGGACTTGAACCAGACGCCCAACCTCATCATCGTGAGTGTGGTGTTGACGCTGGGCATTGGCGGCGCCATCCTGCCTATGGGCTCTTTCTCGCTGAGCGGAATCGGTCTCTCGGCACTGGCAGGCGTCATTCTCAACCTGCTTATCCCCAAGTCCAAAGAAGCATAAACCGAATCTGAAATCAGACTCGGTTTCGCTATTGTCTATACTGTCTATCCGGACGGTTACTTGAGCATTTCCTGAACGGCGCGCTCGAGTTGGCGGTCATGGCCCGAGAGATAGTCCTCAGGCGTGTTATAGACTTCGATGTCGGGCAGCAACGGGGTGTTCTCGCAGTAGTTGCCGCGCATGTCCACGCAGCCCACCTGCGGGATACCGAAGATCAGCGTGTCGTCGATCAGCGTCTCCCACCACACAGCGGTCATCGTGCCTGCGACCGGGGTGCCGATGAGTTTGCCGATACCTAATTCCCTATAGACGAACGGGAAGCCGTGGCCGTTGCTGTAATCGTCCTCGCACATGAGCACGCATGAGGGCTTGGTCCACTTGTTGAAGGGGTCGGCGCCGACATACTTGCCCTGAGGCACGAAACTCTGATACTGCTTGCCGTTGAGCAGGGTGCACAGGTCATCGTGCAGCCATCCGCCGCCGTTGTGACGCTCGTCAACGATGACGGCCTTGCGGTTGCGGTTCTTGTCGCTCAGCAGTTCACGATAGACGGTGCGGAAACTCTGGCTGTTCATTTCCTTGACATGGACATAGGCCAACTGTCCGCCCGAGAGGCTATCCACCAACGCGCGGTTGCGGTCCACCCAGCGCTTGTAGAGCAGTTCCTGCTGGGCACCCTTGCTGATGGCTTTCACAGTGACATCTGAGCGCTTGCCGGTCTTGGGGTTGAAAACCGAGATGCGGATGGGTTTGCCGGCCTT
>JAFZSS010000024.1 GCA_017619255.1 Muribaculaceae bacterium | reverse complement strand
TTGACGGCGGCCCAAGCAACCCGGGCTACTTCACCGCTGTCTCCACTGTTGTGCGTGGCGATGTGGACGGCGACGGCAGTGTTGACATCACCGATGCCACGATGTTGATCAATTACTTGCTGAGCGGTAATGCCTCGGGCCTTAACCTGGAGAACGCCAACTGTGACCAGGAAGGCGGCGTGGATATCAGTGACGCCACGATGCTGATCAACTACCTGCTGAACGGACACTGGTAATCAATTAGGAATTAGGAATTAGGAGTGAGGAGTTGTTTGGGCTTCCTCACTCCTTTTTAACCGTGCTGCGCATGGTTAAAATGAAGGCGGTGGGTGTCTTACTTGTATGGGTTGGTCTTGATGAGATTGGTGTCGGGTTCGATGCTGGTGACAACGCGCTTGGAGTCTCCGCGCCAGAGCACCTTGCCCTTGTACTCGTCGTAGGTGAGGACGACACGCTTGCCGTCGGCGGCCCATCGCATGGCATCGCGGGCGAGGCTGTCGGTGGGGATGGAGAAGGCGAAATCGCTCTTCATTGCCAACAGCGTGTCCTCGACATAGCTCTCACTGATCATTTCGCCCTCGTAAGTCTTAAACACGGTGCCCTCGTTGCTCACTTTCATGATCCATCCTTTCTCTTGGCTGACGCGGTAGGGGCGGAAATAGTATTGCCACATCCACCATCCCAGGAAAAAGGCCATAGCGGCGATGACAAGCACGAGCAGCAGCTTGATGGAGTTGCCGCGGCGCTCAATGGTAGCTTCCTTGATTTCGCGTTCTTCCCGTTCCTGCTCTGTCTCCTGGTGCACTTGCGGTTGCTCCTCAGGGACATGTTCGTCGGTGAAATAGTCGTCAAAATTGTCGTCCATATTTTCAGTTTTTAGTTTCTAGTCCCTAGTCCCTAGTCGTTAGTTTCTGGTAGGCATCTGCTAGAAGCTGATTGCTAAAAGCTAAGAGCTATTATATTGGTTACAGTTTGATTTCGTCGTTGGTGGTGTCAACCACGGTTTTGCCGCTCTCGATGCGCTTGCGGTCAATCGCCATGCTGATGAAGGCGTAGATGCCCAGCACGATGAGCAGCAGCGTCTGGAAGCCCCACACGAGCATGGCAAAAGCCGATGCGCGCGGGTCGGGATTGGATGCCGAGAACACCCCGACGCCATAGAGCGAGAGACCGAAGATGATGGCCAAGTGCCAGGAGCCCAGTCCGCCGTTTGTGGGAACGCCCATGCCGATGCTGCTGAGCACAAACATCACGAGCACGGCAAGCACGCTCAAGCCGCAGGTGAAGTTGAATGCCTTGCAGGCGAGGTAGAGCTGCAGGAAGTAGCATCCCCAGATAAGGATGGTGAGCAGCAGGAACCACCACTTGCCGTCCATGCGGGTGATGGCAGCGAAGCCTTCCCACAGGTTGCGCGCCATGAGTTGAATCTTTTTTATGATTTTGTTCTCGGTCTTCATGACCAGGAGCCAGCCGATGGCGATGATGGCGACTGCTGTGCCAAACCAGATGCGCCCGTCACTGGCGATGTTGAGGAAATTCTCCTTCATCTGGGGATAGGCGTCAAAGAATTTGGCGAAGTCGGCCTGTGCGAGCAGGAAGGTGACCAGTGTCAACAACAACACGGTGAATGTGTCGGTGAGACGGTCGGCAACCATCGAACCCATGACCTGAGTGACCGACGCCTTCTGGCGGTTGGCGATATAGCCGCACCGCCACACCTCGCCCAAGCGCGGGAAGACCAGGTTGACGGCATAGGTGCCGAAGATGCTGTTCAAGACGGCGCTGAACGAGGGCTTGACATCGATGGCCTTGAGCTGCAGGCGCCACCGCATGGCCCTGAAAACATGGCTGAGAATACTCACGACGGCCACGGGGATAAACCACCAGTAATCAACATCGGTCTGGAGAGTCTGCATCATTGTGGTAACATCCACATTTTTGTACAGGAAATACATCAGCCCCACGCCGATGACGAGGGGAATGCCGTATTTGATGAGGTATGAGATGGCTTTTTTCACTGTTTTTGGTTTAATGTTGAGTTAAAAAGCGCTACGGGATGCTGCAAAACGGCAAAAAAAGGTTACCTTTGCACAACGCAAGCCGACGCGTTTGAACTGCAAAGTTAACAATAAAAGAGCAAACATGCGGAAAGTTAGAGCAAAAAAGTCACTGGGGCAGCATTTCTTGACGGATTTGTCGATTGCCGAACGCATCGCCCACACGCTGGACGATTTCAAGCATCTGCCGGTGCTGGAGGTCGGGCCAGGCATGGGTGTGCTCACTCAGTACTTGCTTGACATGGGGCTGGACCTCACTGTGGTGGAACTTGACGCCGAGAGCGTGGACTACCTGGAGGCTGCTTTCCCGCAATTGCATGGCCGTATCATCGGCGAGGACTTCCTGAAAATGGACCTCCACCAGTTATACGGTGACCAGCCGTTCTGCGTCATCGGCAACTACCCTTACAACATTTCGACCCAGATTTTCTTCAAGGTGCTGGACTACCGCGACCAGGTGGTTTGTTGCAGCGGCATGCTGCAGCGCGAGGTGGCGCAGCGCATCGCCGAGCCGCCGGGCAGCAAGGCCTACGGCATCCTGTCGGTGTTGCTGCAGGCTTGGTATGACATTGAATACCTGTTCACCGTAGATGAGCATGTCTTCAATCCGCCGCCCAAGGTCAAGAGCGGTGTCATCCGCCTCACGCGCAACGATGTTACTGACCTGGGGGTCGATGAGCGCCTTTTCAAGCAGATTGTAAAACTATCGTTCGGTCAGCGTCGCAAGATGCTGCGCAGCTCCTTGAAGCAGATATTCAACGCCAAGCCGGAGTTGATGGAGCGCGATGTGTTCCGACAACGCCCCGAGCAATTGAGCGTGGCCGATTTCATCGCCTTGACGAGACTAGCAAGTTCTATTAGTTAGAAGTTAGGAGTAAAGAACAATGAAAGAATTTACCGAAGAATATCTGCATCGCCTGAATGACCTCATCGACAGCAAGGATGAGGAACAGGTGAGAGCCCAAATACAAGACCTGCACCCTGCCGACATCGCCGAGTTGGTGGGTGACCTCAGCGATGAGGAGGCTCTGTTCATCATGCTGTTGCTCGATGACGAGACGGCGGCCGATGTGCTGGTCGAGCTCGACGAGACACAGCGTCATGACCTGATGGAGTTGATGCCCAACGAGGAAATCGCCAAGCAAGTGGAGCAGATGGATGCCGACGATGCTGTCGATGTGATCCAGGAGCTCGACGAGGAGGACCGTGAGGATGTTATCAGCCACATCGACGATGTGGAGCAGGCTGGCGACATCGTGGACCTGCTGCAATATGACGAGGACACCGCCGGTGGTTACATGTCCACCGAGATGATTGTCGTCAACGAGAACATGTCGATGCCCGACTGCATCAAAGCGATGCGCCAGCAAGCCGAGGACCTTGACGAGATTTACAATATCTATGTCGTTGACGATGACAACCGCCTGAAGGGCATCTTCCCCCTGAAGACGACCATCACTAACCCGTCGGCCTCCAAGATCAAGCATGTGATGGAGCCCGACCCGTTGAGCGTGCGCACCGACACCCATATCGAGGATGTTGCCCTCGACTTCGAGAAATATGACCTTGTGGCGATGCCTGTCGTGGACAGCATCGGCCGCCTGGTGGGCCGCATCACCGTTGACGACATCATCGACCGCGTGCGTGAGCAGGGAGAGGATGACTACCAGTTGGCATCAGGTATCTGGGGCGACATCGAGACCGACGACAATGTCTTCCGTCAGGTGCGCGCCCGTCTGCCGTGGCTGCTCATCGGTCTGGTGGGCGGTATCATCAACGCCATGATTCTGGACGGCGGCGAGGGCGATGAAGCCCTGTTGCGCATCCTGCCCGGCCTGGCATTGTTCATCCCGCTGATTGGCGGTACGGGCGGTAATGTGGGCACCCAGTCGAGCGCTATCGTCGTGCAGGGTCTGGCCAATGGCAGTCTGGACATCAAGCATGTGGGCAAGCACTTGTTCAAGGAGTTCAGCACGGCACTCATCAATGCATTGGTGATGGGTCTGCTCATCTTTTTGTACACCTATTTCTTCCCCGTGGATGCCAATCCTCACAAGTCCTATATCGCTGCCGCCGCGGTGACGGCCTCGCTGTTCCTGGTGGTGATGTTTGCCTCACTGTTCGGCACGGTGGTGCCCTTGGTGCTTGAAAGGTTGAAGATTGACCCTGCCATCGCGACAGGCCCCTTCGTCACGGTGACCAACGATATAGTGGGCATCACCATCTACATGGCCATTAGCGGCTGGCTCATCAATGCCTTCTCCTCCTGGATGGGTTAGCATGCTGGACATAACAGAAACAACGCCGCGGACGAACAGAATCATTGTTCGCCCGCGGTCGTGTATCATGTGGGTGGTGTTACTTCTTGCCGTGGATGACACTGTCGATGCGCAGTTTGACGGGGCGCAAAGTGGTCAGGCTGTCGGCATTGAGCGGAGCCTTGCGGTAGTCAGATTGAACGGGTTCGACATCATTGATGTCAACTTCATTCAGCCGTTCATCGGCAAATGCCTCGACATCTTTGTAATCGATGTCCATCATTTTCGCGCTCCTCTGGTTGAGGTACCTGTACTTGGCAGCGATATATTCCAGCCAATACTGCCTGACATGGAAACTCTCGATTTTTTGCCTGAACACGGTATTGCGCAGGAGCTTCGTACAAGTGCGTTCGCCGGAATGTTGTTCGGGATGCTCCAGCACATCGTTCACGGCTTGCTCAAAGCCTTCGACCCATTCTTTCCAGTAATTCTCATCGGCGTTCATTTCTGAGAAACAGTTGCCCACATTGTCGATGAATTGGAACTTCTGCATGTTTTTCCAGGTCTCGATGTTGCTGCTGAAGATGCTCTCGGCAGTCTTGTCGTGGGTGAGGAAATCAATACCCGCAATGACCTCATTGATAAGGTCTACCATCTCGCTGGCGGGAATCAGGTCAAGCGAATCCTGTGGCAGGCTCAGCATCCAGGTGCCGATGGAATCGCGGCGAGCCATGCTCTGGGCCATGTCGTCCACCTTGCGTGAGAAAGTCTCAATATTGCCCATCACCATCATGGCCGAGAGCTTGCGGTCCTTGATGCGCTGGCAATGCTCAACAATGCCTGTCGTGCCAAAGGTCAGGATAATCGACAGGGTAGTGGCCAGGAATTGTGACTCCCTGACCCAGGCGCGTATCTTACGATGCCATTTGAATCCTTTGGAAGGTTCTTTCGTCTCTTCGGTCTGCTCTTGCACCTCTGCTACAGGCTTTTGCTCTTTGGCAGTCGGCTTTTGCACATCTGCTGCACGCTTTTCCGTTTTCTCGGTCGGTTGATTCGGTTTGTCGGTCGGCTTTTTCATTGTCATATATCGTTTTGGTTGTTATCGTGTCTTGCGCAGTTCCCAGAAGGCGACTGCCGATGCTGCGGCGACGTTAAGCGAATCCACGCCGTGATGCATGGGGATGCGCACAACATGGTCGGCTGCGGTGATGACGTTGT
>JAFZSS010000186.1 GCA_017619255.1 Muribaculaceae bacterium | reverse complement strand
CGGCCCCGTGCTGACGGTTTACCCCTATGACGACGACAAGGTGAACGAGACCGTGCGTCTGTGTGATGAGACCTCGCCTTATGGTCTGACCGGCGCTGTTTGGGGCCGCGACCGCCTGGAGGTAGAGAAGATCACCGACAAACTGTGCTATGCAGCCGGTAACTTCTACATCAACGATAAGCCGACGGGTGCCGTAGTGGGCATGCAGCCCTTTGGCGGTGCCCGTGCCAGCGGTACCAACGACAAGGCCGGTGGTGAGTTCAACCTCATCCGCTGGATTATCCCGCGCGTGATCAAGGAGACCCTCGTGTCACCGACCGACTACCGCTACACTTATCTGAAATAAGCAATCAGCTTTTAGCTTTTAGTTATTAGCGGTGAACACATTGTAGAGACGCAATTAAAGTTGCGTCTCTATTTTTTACCCTGGGAATGCAAACAAAAAACTGCCATTTTGTTTGCACTCTGTTCTACTTTCAGTACCTTTGTAGGTTGAACCAGTAATAACCTTTCCTGACATGAGCAACGACAAGATATTGCAGCCGCTTGCCGGCATGACGCTTGAAGAGATGCAAGATGCGGTCACCGCATTGGGTATGCCACGCTTTGTGGCCAAACAGCTGGCGCAATGGATTTACCAAAAACGAGTCAACGACTTTGAGCAGATGCTGAACATCTCGAAAGCCAACCGCGAACTGCTGGCAAGCCGCTATTGCGTGGGCCTGTATCCGCCAAGCCAGGCTTCAGCCAGCGAGGACGGCACGGTGAAGTACCTGTTTGACGCCGGTGACAAGCAAGCCGTCGAAGCCGTTTATATTCCTGAGGATGACCGAGCCACCTTGTGCATCTCGTCCCAGAAGGGTTGCCGCATGAACTGCTACTTCTGCATGACGGGCAAGCAGGGCTTCCACGGCAACCTGACATCCAACCAAATCATCAACCAAGTCCTCAGCATCCCCGAGAGCGAGACGCTCACTAATGTCGTGTTCATGGGCATGGGAGAGCCACTGGACAACCTTGACGAAGTGCTGCGCGTCATTGCCATCCTCACCGAGCCGTGGGGTCTGGCCTGGAGTCCCAAGCGCGTCACTGTCTCGACCGTGGGCAAGAAGCCCGAACTGAAAATCCTGTGCGAGCAGACAAGTGTACACATCGCCGTAAGCGTCCATAACGCTGTCCAGGAGGAGCGTTCATCGATGATGCCCATCGAGCGTCTCTACCCCATCGACCAAATCATGGACATGCTTGGCAACTATGACTTTGCCCATCAGCGCCGCCTGTCGGTGGAATACATCTGCTGGCAATGGTTCAACGATGATATCCAGCATGCCGAGAAGCTGCGCGAGCTGTTGCCCAATGAACATGTGCGTGTGAACCTCATCCGTTTCCACCCGATTCCCGGCATCGAGAAACTGCGCACCAGCAGTGACGAACGCATGACCTACTTCCGCGACTATCTCAACAGCAAGGGTGTGACCTGCACCATCCGCCGCAGCCGCGGTGAGGATATCGCCGCCGCCTGCGGCATGCTCGCCGGCCAGGTGCGCAAGCAGCAAGCCCCTAAGGATACCAAGGAAGGCAAGCCCACCCCCAAGCAAGGCCGTGGTGCGAGAAGTAAGAAATAACCTATTATCCACGACATATATCCAGACTATGAAAAAAAGCATCCGATATTCCTTCCTGCTGGTGGCAATGCTGTGTTCTACACAGGCGATATTTGCCGCTGAACCCACCAATTACTACAACAGCGCACTGGGAAAAAGCGACGAAAATTTGATGAACGCCTTAAAAAGCATTATCCATAATCACACTGAAGTGTCGTACACCAGTGGCCTGCTGTCCGCATTCAAGAAAGCCGACACCGACAAGGATGGCTACATCATCGACATCTACAGTAACTGCCGTTACAAGCCCAGTGACAACGGGTCGTCAGCCAGTCATGTGGGAGAAGGTTATAACCGCGAGCATAGTTTCCCCCGCAGCTGGTTCGGCGGAGAGGTGGCACCCATGAACACCGATGTGTTTCATGTCTATCCCACCGACATCAAGGTGAACAGCCAGCGAAGCAACTTCCCTTACGGTGTGTGCGCTAAAGGCACACGCTTATCCTA
Organism: Muribaculaceae bacterium; assembly: GCA_017619255.1. Taxonomy (GTDB): domain Bacteria; phylum Bacteroidota; class Bacteroidia; order Bacteroidales; family Muribaculaceae; genus Sodaliphilus. Next base: position 1,462 of record JAFZSS010000186.1, on the reverse strand, counting down.
TGGCAATTATGTGGCCAAGGGCAAATTAGGTGTATGCACCTATCCAGGCTATAGCGGCACCGTGTTCGAGCCCGACGATGAGTACAAGGGAGACCTCGCGCGCACCTATTTCTATATGGTCACTTGCTATAAGGACGAGTTGCCCTCATGGCCCGGCAGCGACCAACTCAATTACGCCGGCAACCGCTACAAGGCCTTCTCGACCTGGACCATCAATATGCTGATGGAATGGACCCGTCTGGATCCCGTCAGCGATAAGGAAATCAAGCGCAACGAGGCCGTCTATGGCATCCAGGGCAACCGCAACCCCTTCATCGACCACCCTGAACTGGCAGAGTACATCTGGGGCAACATGCAGGGCAAGTGCTGGAATGGCACAGGTGAGGATATACCTGCCACCATCACCTCTCCTGTCAATGGTTCGATAATCGATATGGGCACCGTTACCGTCGGTAACCAGAAGGAATACACCATCAATGTGAAAGGCGAGGGCCTCACGACCGGCCTGAGCCTGGTGATGGAAGACAACGAGTTCTTCTATGTGAGCCAGAACACCTTCACCGCCAGCGAGGTGAACAGCGGCACATCATTGACCATCGGCTTTGCCACCGATGACGAAGGCACCTACAGCAACCTTATCACCCTGTCCAATGAAGAAGTTGCCACCTCGTTCACCGTGACCGTTACTGCAATTCCTGAAGGTGGCGGTCCCACCCCACCGCCTGTCGTGGTCGGTGACAGCATCATGGAAGATTGGGAAGGCTGTAATACTGGAGGCTACTGGACTGATGTCGTTGTGGGCAACGCCTTCATGTGGGAATTTACCGATGCCGGCATCTGGGGCGATCCCCTCAGGCACGGTGAACTCGTGTGCCGCTTTGGCAAGAGCAACTGCAGTGCCATCGAGATGGCCGAGGATGTTGAGGGCGGCACCAGCGGCATCAGTTTCTGGGTGGCCAGTTATGGCAACGACAGTAACGCCAATCTGCGTATTGATTTCAGCACCGATCATGGCGCTTCATGGACAACATTGGGCGATATTACTGCCATAAAAGGCATCTTACAGCACTACACCTTGGACACTGATCTGACGGGTGCCGTGCGTTTCCGCATTGTCCAGACATCAGGTTCACGCGTCAACATCGATGACATCACTATCTATGGCCGTGCCGATGTGCCGCAGCCTGTCTTGAAAGGAGATGTCAACGGCGACGGCGAGGTGAACATCGCCGATGTCAATACCCTGCTCAACATCATCCTGGGCGGTGAGGCCGATGCGGCAACCATGGTTCGCGCCGATGTCAACGAGGACAGCGAGGTCAACATCGCCGATGTCAATGCCGTCATCGACATCATCCTGAGCCACTGATAGGACCTGCAAACGACAATCAGGGCTGTCTTGCGAATTCGCATGACAGCCCTGACTCATTACTCAGTTTCTTTCACATCATCATCTCACGGG
>JAFZSS010000185.1 GCA_017619255.1 Muribaculaceae bacterium | reverse complement strand
GGTTCCCCTACCCTGGCCACCGGCAGCGTGTTCACAAACTGTCCAGGAGCCGGGCGATACTCAAACACTCGGGTGAGCCACGGGTGGTTAGCCCACAAGCTCAATGCTGTCATTACAGCCAATAAAGCGAATATCGTTTTTCTCATATTTATGAATTTTTATGTTATCACAGAGCTAACTGCTAAATGCTAATTACTAATTGCTATCTCTCATTGATGTTAGTGCCCAGAAAAGCGAAGTGGGCGGGAATGTCCCCCGTACGCACATCCCATTTCTTCACGCCGTTGCGGTCGAAACAGTAGAGTCGACCTGGCGAGACATAATCCTTGGCATCGGTCACATAAATGTCCTTGGTGATGGGATTGACCGCAACACCATAAGGGATGACAATCTCCTGGTCGGTGCCGTCGGTGATGAAATTGTTACTCACCACCTGCCGCGTCTGAGTGTTGACAATAGCGTAGTTAAACACATTGCTCATCGACACATAACTCCACTGGGTGCTCACGACATAGAGCGAGTCGCCGTCGAGCCACATGCTGCTCACGGGGCAGTCGATGCTGTCCACCAGCTGCTGCTTGCGGGTGTCATAGGCGTAAATCTTGCTGCCACGGGTATAATAATCGCCGCGCGAGGTCACCCAGAGCATGCCGTGGCGGTCTCCCCTGACGCACTGCAGGTTGATGGCGATGGGGATGCGGCGCTCTTCCTTGAAAGTCGCCAAGTCAATGACCGACACCGTGTTCTCATAGTTGGGCACCATGTAGCCGCCTGAATTGGCGACATAGATCTTACCCTCGACAATCTCCAACTCATCGGGTTGGAAGCCCACAAGGCAGGTGTCCACGACCTGCATCGTCACGGTGTCGATTTTGGCGACATAGCCGCGCTGCTCGTAGTTGGGGTTGATCTGCACAGGGCCTGCATAGCTGGTGACATAGGCATAGCCACCGTAGAAGCGGATAAAACGGCAGTTGGGAATGTCGATCTGATATTTCTTGTGGCAGGTATACTTGTCGAGCACATCAATCTTATTGGAACAGTTGATGACACAATACAAGTTGCTGCCATAGATGCCGAGGTCGTTGCCCACATCACCCATCTCCTTGGGAACGGTAGGGTTGGCATAGGAGAAAATGTTGCGGACATATTCGCCGTAGGCATAGTCGTAATAGTCGAGCGTGGCCTTGTTCCAACCCATGTTGCCCTCGCACAGCAGATAGAAGCCCTCGATATCGGTGAACTCAGGCTGTGCAACCGACACATGCTCAGGCAGGAAGATGGTGACCTCCTCGCGGCACGACGACAGGAGTGTCGTGAGCAAGAATGTCATCAAAAGAACCGTCCCTATTTTACCTCTCGTTTTCATCAGATGTCGAATTTGAGGATGAGTTTGTAATTGCGTCCGGGCATGGGATAGTTGAGGATGACATCGTAGTACTGGTTGAAGAGGTTGTTGACCTCTCCCGACACCTTCAGCATGGTTTTTCCCAGATGGAACTGGTAGCCAGCCGAAAGGTCGTGGGTGTACCACGGCTGCTCGTGGTTCTCGCGGGTGTTGGCGCTGGTGTGGTAGCGCTCGCCCACATAGATGAAGCTGTAGTTCACATCCAGGTCACGCCAACTCGCATGCCCCACCACCGAGCCGCTGTGCCATGGAATGTAAGCCAGCTGCCCCTTATAGGTGCCACCGTCCTCGTTGTCGGCGGGGTTGGTGTAGTCCTGAGCCTTCTGGTAAGTGTAGCTCAGGTTAATATCCAGAATCACATCCGCCGGGAAGCGCAAGGTGGTGCGCGCGCTCACATCGATGCCGCGGATCTTCACAATGCCCACATTCATCATCATCCAGCGGTACTGGCCCGTGCCCTTGGGAACGGCAATGATTTTGTCGGTGATATAGTTATAGTAGGCGTCGGCACTCAACTTGATGCCCTCGAGCATGCCGCGATTGGCCAACAGGCGGTAGAGGAAGCCCACATTGTACTGAGTGGCATACTCGGGGTCGAGCGTGATGTTGCCCATGTCGGTGTAATACAGGTCGTTGAATGTGGGCAGGCGAAAGATGCGCTTGTAGTAGGCACGCAAGTTGAAATCCCTCTCGGCCCACGGTTGCCAGCTCAGGAAGACAGCGGGCGTAACCTTGTTCGCATAACTGCTCCTCTTGCCCACCACCTGACCGTCGAAGCGCGCCGATGAGCGGTCGTTGACCATCGTGTAGAGCAGGCTTCCCTGCGCCTTAAAACCGTGCCAGGTCCAAGCCGTCGCCAGCGCGGTGAGCACGGTGTGGCGGACAGGGTAGCCGAAGCCCGTCAATGTGGCATCGAGGCTGTTCCACTGGTAATCGACCGAGAGGTTGACATCCCAGTCGGTAAGGATAGTGTATTTGTTGGCGGTGGAGAGGTAGATCTCGTCCTGCCAGAACTTATTGTCGATGTACATAAGCGTGGTGTCGGGGTTGAGATAATGCAGATAGTCACGCGAGTACTTGGCGTTAAACATCATCTCATAGCGGTCGGTGAACTTGCGCTGGTAGGCTCCCTGGACAAAGAAGTTACGGTCCCACTGCTTCTGGGCATGTTTCCACACATTGTTGACAATGGCGCCGGGAATGCCCTTACTGCTGTCGTAGAAATAGGCCTTGGCATGCCACTTGCCGCTGGGCATGACGCCGAAGACAGCGCCCTCGACACGATAAGAGCGCACCTCGCCGTTCTGACGCACAGCAGTGGTGTCCCAGGCCACCGAGCCGTCGCTGTAGTGCTTCATATAGCGAAAACGGTACTTGCCCGTGGCATAGGTGAACTCGCTGTTGAACGAGAGGCTGACCGTGCGGCTCAACTTGTGTTCCCAGCGCACGCTGGGGTTGACGAGTCCGAAGGAACCCGTCTTGAACGAGACATTCAGGTTGTCGCGCTTGCCGTCGCTGAACTTGGGACGGCGCGTGCGCAGGTAGATAGTGCCAGCCGAGCCATAGTCTTTGGCACTCTGGAAGATATTGCTGCGCTGGCCGTTGTAGAGCGAAATGGCCTCGATGTTGTCGAGTGAAAATTTTCCCAAGTCCACCTGCCCGTTCTGGGCATTGCCGATCTGGATGCCGTCATAGAAGACACCCATGTGATTGGTGCCCATCGACCGGATATCCACTGTCTTGAGGCCTCCCACGCCACCGTAGTCCTTGAGCTGCACGCCCGCGAAATAGCGCACAGCATCGGCCACTGAGTGGCTGTTAAGGCTCAGCAGCTGCTTTCCCGTGAGTTCCTGGGCGGGGATGACATCCTCGTAGGGGCGGTGACCATAGATGATGACATTCTGGATATACTGCATCGAGTCCAAACGACTATAATTCACCGGAGCATGAACCGAGTCGGCCTGGTGCGCAAGGACACCTTCCTGGGCATGGACGCACAGGAAAGACACAATAATTAATGATGCAGTCAACAACAGTTTACGCATTGTTCCGGGTTTCTGTCAATTGCATAATTTTGGCTGCGTCTCTGTCATTGAAATAAATTTCATTCCATTTGACTTGCACAAAATTTGCGACTTGGCAGGTCTTCTGACTCGCCCCTACCCTTCTTGCACCAGTCCTTCCCACGCCGTCCCATGCTAACAGGAGCGGACGCAGTGGCCAAGTGCGGGATTATCCATTGGGGGCACACAGCAGCGCCGTCTGTCCAGGAGTCTCACCTGGTTCCCTTTTCACCCGGGTCAACACCCCAGGCACCAAATCTCGCTGCAAAATTAGTGCAAGGAGAACACAATGCCAAGAAAATATCGTTTTTTCTTGACATGGCCTAACCGCAGCCTGATCTCATCTCACCTAGGACAAAGATACGACAAAAAAAGATTGTGAACATGTAGCGAAAAAAACTCCAGTGCGCATCGCTGCGGACTGGAGCCTCAATAAACAAATTAACTATGGAAAATATACGATTATCTTATTTTCGAGTCATTATCATTCAATGTCCAATTGGCCTTTAGGGGGTCAATCATTCATTTCAGCGAGTTCACGCTCCTGGCGTGCCTGCTCAGCGAGTGCCATGTCGTTCTTGTCACAGACCATGAGCGACTGGTACTCACGCAAGCCAGTACCGGCAGGAATCAGGTGACCGCAGATGACATTCTCCTTCATGCCCTCGAGGTAGTCCACGCGGCCATTGATGGCGGCCTCGTTGAGCACCTTGGTGGTCTCCTGGAAGGAGGCTGCCGACATGAAGCTGCTGGTCTGCAGTGCGGCGCGGGTGATACCCAAGAGAATCTGCTCGCTGGTAGCGGGCACGGCATCGCGCACAACAACGAGTTTCATGTCACGGCGCTTGAGCGACGAGTTGATGTCGCGCAGCTTGCGTGCCGTGAGAATCTGGCCGTTCTGGACCTCGTCGCTGTCACCCTTGTTGGTGACAATCTTCTTGCCCCAGATTCGGTCGTTCTCCTCC
>JAFZSS010000184.1 GCA_017619255.1 Muribaculaceae bacterium | reverse complement strand
TGCCATCCCGGTCATCGCCGATGCCATTCTCGCCGACCTGCCCGGCATCGATGTTGAGAAAGCCTATCGAGCGATGGTTGAGAGCAGCACAAGGCCGCACACCAACTCGCCGTTTGACCAGTGGGAAAAACTGGGATACATGCCCTGCAACACTCAAAAATCTTCGGTTTCCATCACATTGGAGCAGGCATTTGACGACTGGTGCGTCGCTGCCGTTGCCGCGCGTCTGGGGCACGAAGACGACTATCATCACTTTGCCAAGAGAGCGAATTTCTATAAAAACCTGTATGATGAAAAAACGGGGTTCTTCAGAGCACGTGACGACAACGGACAATGGGCAGAGCCATTTGACCCGCTCAGCTATGAGGACAACAGCTTTATTGAGGGAAACGCCTGGCAATACCTGTGGTTTGTGCCTCATGCACCCGAGCAATTCATCGAGCTCATGGGTGGCAAGAAAAAATTTCTGAAAAAATTAAATGAGAATTTCAGCCTCACTACCGCCAACCGTGAGACTAACGGCAATGCCTCGGCATTTATCGGCCAGTATGCCCACGGCAACGAGCCCAGCCACCACACCGTCTATTTCTACAACTTCGCCGATTGCCCTTGGCGCACTCAAGAACTGGTCAACCAAGTGCGCTCCGAATTCTATAATGCCACTCCAGCAGGCTATGCTGGCAACGATGACTGCGGACAGATGTCGGCGTGGTACATTTTCTCGGCATTAGGCTTCTATCCCTTCAATGCGGGCGCTGCCGAATATGTCATTGGCACGCCACTGTTCCAGCGTGCCACTCTGCACTTGGCTGGCGACAAGGAGTTTACCATCATCCGCAAGGGCGACAAGGGTATATATGTCAAGGAAATCCGCCTCAACGGCAAGCGGCTACAGGGTTTCAAACTAAAGCATCAAGACATCATGGCGGGTGGAACGCTGGAATTTGTCATGAGTGAGACGCGCCCCTAAGCCTTTGTGGTCCTTAGTTTTTGGCGGATACTAACTCCTCACTTCTAACTCCTCACTCAAATTATACCGTGGGTATCGAGATGCCGTCAAGCTGACGGTAGAGGTTGAGCGCATACACATCGGTCATTGCACTGATGTGATCGAGCACAGCCTGCACCTGTTCAAAGAGTGTCGGGGCATGAACATCGTACTGTTGCGGGAACTTGTTCATCAACAGCTGGGAGTAGTTGCGCTCGGGGTGCATAACTGCCTCGATGAGTTTTTCCAGCAGCAGGTTAATGATGCGGTTTCCGGCAAGGTCCACATCAACAACATAACCCGCGCGATAAAGTCGGTTCATCGCAAGAATGCTGCACGCCTGATAAGCCTGTGCCGGCATCGGGTCTATGCAATCGATGAGGCCACCCTCAAAACTTCCTTCCATGATCTCGTCTTCATGAGCTGCAAAGGCGGCGGCACACTGCTCTACCAGCAGGCCAACGATGCAAGAACGCAGATAAGCGATTTTCTCGTTAGGATCAGCGACGCGTGCCATGTGCTCACGCAAGTGCGACTGGCGTTCCTCGGTGAAAAAGCCTAACAGCAGGTCGATGGTTTCGTCGGTGCCGATGATTTTAAGTTTGTGGCCGTCCTCGATATCCATAATCTGGTAACAAATGTCATCTGCAGCCTCTACGATGTAGACAAGCGGATGACGGCAGTAGCGGTCCTCCTCCAGGCGGATAAGGCCCAACTCGTCGGCGATACGCTTAAAGATTTCCTTCTCGGTGGTGAAAAAGCCGAACTTACCTTTCTTACCGGCATGCATTGACGAATAGGGATATTTCACGATTGAGGCGAGCGTCGAGTAGGTCATGGCAAAACCACCGGGACGACGCCCCTTGAATTGGTGGACAAGCGTGCGGAACGAGTTGGCATTACCCTCGAAGTGGATGAGGTCGTTCCACTGCTCCATAGTGAACTTATCCTTGAATTCCAGCCCTTTGCCCTCACTGAAATAGGCCCCGATGGTCTTCTCTCCCGAGTGGCCGAAAGGCGGATTGCCCAGGTCGTGCGCCAGGCAGGCAGCTGCGACGATTTCCCCGATGTCACGCAACTTGTCGGCCCACGGCTCGCGGGCATAACGAGGCATGAGACGCTTGACAATCTCGCGCGCCATCGATTTGCCCACGCTCGACACTTCCAAACTGTGGGTCAATCTATTGTGCACAAAGATGCTGTCGGGAAGCGGAAACACCTGCGTCTTGTTCTGCAAGCGACGGAAAGGCGATGAAAACACCAGGCGGTCATAGTCACGCTCAAAGTCACTGCGCACCCCACCCTTCTCGTCGTGGTAATGCTCCAGTCCCAACCGTTTATCCGAAATCAATCGGTCCCAATTCATTCGTTTAATAGCCATAGTGATGAAATTTTTGACAAAGTTACGCTTTTCTTGCCAATTTTAATGTATTTTTGTCGTTTAAACATTGTAGCATGGATAAGATTGAAGTGAAGATAGTAAACCGCGGGCCGCATGAGTTGCCACAGTACGGAACGGCATTCAGCGCAGGCATGGACCTGCGGGCATGGCTTGAGGAGCCGCTGACGCTGCAACCCTTGCAGCGCGCGCTGGTTCACACTGGCATCTACATCGCTCTGCCCGAGGGCTTTGAGTGTCAAATCAGGCCCCGTAGCGGACTGGCACTCAAGCGTGGTCTGACGGTACTCAACACTCCTGGCACCATCGACGCAGACTACCGCGGCGAGGTGGGTGTCATCCTTGTTAACCTGAGCAATGAACCACAGACCATCGAGAACGGAGAGCGCATCTGCCAGATGGTAGTCACACGCCACAGCACCGTGGAATGGACACTGGTCGATGACCTTGACGAGACCGAGCGCGGCGCCGGCGGATTCGGCCACACGGGATTTAAATAGAGATTAGAGGATAGATTTGTGAAACGATATTTTACAATATTTATAATAGCTGTGATGGGGTTGACAGCGATGGCAGGCAAGAAGGAGCCTGCCACCAAGGTTGTCAGTCTTGCTGACCAACGCAAGGCTGAATACATCTTCATGGAAGCGCAGAAACAGAAGTTGGACAATAACTATGACGCTTTCTATGATCTGCTGGCCTATGCCCACGAGGTGGACTCCACCAACACGGCAGTGTCGTTCTATATGGGCATGTGCCTGCTCAAGATGAACAACACGACCAAAGAACGCTGCGAGCAGGGCTTGGCGTTGATGAAGGAACACTTCGAGAAACGACCTGAAGACTTGTACGAGACTACCTTCTATGGTGACGCCAACATGCAGTTGGGACATCCTGAAGAGGGTCTGCGAGCCATCAAGCTGCTTAACGAGCGCAACCCAAACCGCCTGGAGCTGCTGGTGCGCCTTGCCGAGGCCTAGTCCCAATCGGGTGACTTTAAACAGAGCAACATCACCTATGACAGCATTGCGACACTCTTCGGCAACGCTATCCAGATCACTTCGAGCAAAATCGAGAACTACATGGCCATGAACGACAGTACCGGTGCGTTGAAAGAAATGCGCAGCCTGCTGGCCACTGCTCCCCAAAACGATTCCTACAACATTGCCATGAGCGGTCTGTTCCAGCATTACGGCATGAGCGACAGCGCGTTATACTATCTTGACCGAGCCCAGGAATATGCTCCCGACAACGGCATTATCTACCTCACTCGTGCCGAGTACTGCAATCAGGCCGGTGACAGCGCAGGCTATGAGCAGCAAATCTACAATGCGCTCACCGCCGAACAACTCGATGTGGATACCAAACTGAGCGTACTGCTGAGTTACATCCGCGACAACATGGCTCTCGAGGACACTACCCAACGCATCAACAACCTGTTCACGATTCTTATCCAGCAGCATCCTCACGAGGCCAAAATCCATCAGCTTTACAGTGAGTATTTCTACGCCAAGAAGGACTTTAAGGGAGCCATCGAGCAACTGGGTTACAGCCTTGATGTCAACCCCACCGACGCCGACGGCTGGCGCAACATGGTTATCTTGAACATGATGGACGACAACTATGCCGATGCCATCAAAGCCTCGGAGAAAGCTCTGGAATACAACGCTGACAATCTGGATCTGCGTCGTTATGTCGCGGGATGCTACCAGCAGATGAAAGAGTATGGCAAGGCCATCGAGACCTACGAGATTATCCTCTCGATGATCGACTCGACCGACCTAGAAAAACTTGCCGAAGTCTATACCGGCATGGGAGACGCCTATAGTGAGCTGAAAGACTCTGCCAAGACCGTCGAGTGCTATGAGCGCGCCCTGGAACTCGACCCCATCAACTCGGGTGCACTGAACAACTATGCCTACTTCCTCGCCCAACGCAGCCAGGACTTGGACCGTGCCGAGCGAATGGCGGCGCTTGCCCTGAAGGACGAGCCCGACAACGCCAACTTCATCGACACCTATGCCTGGGTGTTTTTCGCCAAAAAGGACTACGCCAAAGCGCTGCTCTATATCAAGAGTGCCGTCGAGAAAGACGAGGACAACCACCTCCTCGAGCACTACGGCGACATCCTGTGGTTCAACGATGAGAAAGAGGCCGCTGTCGAGCAGTGGACCAAGGCACTCGAGAATGACAAAGGCAATGAACTGCTGCAACGCAAAGTAAAAAACAAGACATATTATGAGAAATAACATCCTGAATTACTTTGCCATCACCGCATTGGCAATAATGGCCATATCCTGCGGCACGGCAAAGAAAGCCACCAACACCCTACCCTCTGCCGGTGATTCCGGAGAGACCACCACAACGGCTACAGTAGACCCGTTACAGACAGTCATTTCCACGCTAGGTGACTGGAAGACGATGCAGACGGGCGGCAACATCAAGTTGAGCGCAGGCAGCAGTTTCTCGTCATCGGTACAAGTGCGTATGGTGCGTGACGAAGCCATCTTTATCTCGTTACGGCCCATGCTGGGTATCGAAGTCGGGAAATTGCTCATCACTGCCGACAGCCTCTATGCCGTGGACAAGGTCCACAAGCGATACATTGCCGAGAAAGTGTCCATCCTCACTTCGGGCATTCCCGTCACTGTGAGCGATGTACAAGACATCTTCCTGGGCAGGCCGTTCATCATCGGCAAGGGCACCCTTAACGAGTCATTAATGCCCGAAGTGGCCATCGTCCGTCAAGGGAACAAGATAGGTCTCTCGCCCATCGAGGGCTATAAGGGATATAACTATACCTTCATGCTCGACAGCAACAGCCGCATCCTCACGCTCGACATCGTCCCCACCGGCAGCACCAAGGCCGCCTATCAGGTCAAGTATGACGATGTGCGTGCTACCAAAGCGGGCAACATTGCCCATGATGTGAGCGTCGATGCAATAGTCAACAAGAAGAAAGTGGCATTCAAACTCTCCTATAAGGACATTGACTGGAACGGCAAAGTGAAAATCGACCGTAGCCAACCCAACGGTTATAAGCGCATGAGCGCCGCCGACCTGTTCTCGCTCTTTTCCAATTAGTCCCAGGCTTTAATCTGCCCACGGAATATACTTTCTTGCCGATTTTTGCGTTATGTTATTACATAACACAATTTTGTCAATGAGATTCCATTCCCGCATATTGATGATTGTGGTGTACTGCTTGTGCGCCACAGTTGCTTTTTCCCAAGTGAAGATCACCGGTAAGGTCGTTGACCCCTCTGGCGAGCCCATCGAGTTTGCCACGGTACGCCTGATGGGCACTGCCATCGGCACTAATACAGACACCAAAGGTGAATATGAAATGACTGTCCCCAAGGCCGACACGCTGATGGTGGAATTCACCTGCCTGGGCTATTCAACGGTGACGCGACAACTCATCAAGCCTGAAGGCACGGTAACGATTAATCCAAAGCTGTATGAGAAAACGCTTGAACTGGAAGGTGTGGAGATCACAGAATACAAGAAGCAGACCACAGGCATGCAGGGCATCGATGTGGATATGTTGAAGCGCACACCCGATGCTTCGGGCGGCAGCGTTGAGGCCGTGCTGACCACGATGGCCGGCGTAAGCTCCAAAAACGAGATGAGCTCGCAGTACATGGTACGCGGCGGTTCCTATGACGAGAACAGTGTCTATATCAATGGCATTGAAGTCTATCGCCCACAGCTCATCAGTTCTGGCCAGCAGGAGGGTATGAGTATCATCAATCCTGACATGGTGCGCAAGGTGGACTTTTCAACCGGCGGCTTCAGTGCGGCCTATGGCGACCGCATGTCATCGGTGCTGGACATCACCTACCGTGAGCCCGAAGCTTTTGAGGGTGCGTTTGCCGCCAGTCTGCAAGGCGGTAGCCTGATGCTTGGCCACAGTACCAACCACTACTCCCAGATGCATGGCGTGCGCTATAAGCGCAACTCTTCGCTCGTGGGCTCGTTGGAGAGCAAGGGCGAGTATGACCCGCAATACTTTGACTATCAGGCAAGCCTCGTATTCAAGCCAGCTGAAAAGCTGCGGATTGCGCTGCTTGGCAATGTGAGCATCAACGACTACCGCTTCACTCCCGCTAACCGCGAAACAAGCTTCGGCACCAGCGAAGAAGTAAGGCAGTTCACCGTCTTTTTTGACGGCTATGAAAAGGATAAGTTCCAGACCTACTTTGGTGCTGGAGCCATTACCTATATGTTTAATAACAAGGGCACCGACTTGACCTTGCAAGCCTCGGGTTACCGCACCGATGAGTTAGTCTCCTATGACATCCATGGTGAATACTGGTTGGACCAGGCTGGGCAGGAGCTGGGTGTGGGCAAGTATCACGAGCACGAGCGCACGCGCTTAAAGATGAATGTGATGGACCTCACCTTGAGGGGCAACATCGGCATCAACAACAACAGCCTCTCCTATGGCATGTCGATGCGCAAAGAGGATATCTATGACCGTTCACGGCAGTGGCAATGGCGCGACAGCGCGGGTTATTCCCTGCCCCACATTCCTGACCAGGTAAATGTCATCTTTACCGAGACCTCAAGCAACGACCTCAACACCACCCGCATCGCCGGCTGGCTGATGGACACTTGGCGCTTCACTACGGACGCAGGCTACTGGTCACTCAACGCAGGCGTGCGCTTGTCACACTGGGATTTCAACGATGAGACACTCGTGTCACCTCGCGCCAGTCTGGGCTTCGTGCCCGAGCGTAACGGCAACTTGTCGCTGCGTCTCGCCGGTGGCGTCTATTATCAGGCTCCGTTCTACAAAGAATACCGCCAACAGGTGATGGATTCACTCAATATCCGCAATATCCTGTTGAACAAGAACATCAAGTCGCAACGGAGCATTCAAGTCATATTGGGCACTGATTATACCTTCCGTGCCCTTGACCGCCCCTTCAAATTCACGGCCGAGGCTTACTACAAGAACTTGTCAAACCTCATCCCATATGAGATTGACAACCTCAAACTCGTCTATAGCGGCGTGAATTCCTCTAAGGGCTACATCGCCGGCCTGGACATGAAACTGTTCGGCCAATTCGTCGAGGGCACCGATTCCTGGCTCAGTTTCTCGTTGATGAAGACCCAGGAGGACCTGAACGGCGTGAAGGTGCCCCGCCCCACCGACCAGCGCTACAGCGTCGCCCTGTTCTTCACGGACTACTTCCCTAACATCCCACGCTTGAAATTCAGCCTCAAGGGTATCGTCAGCGACGGTCTGCCCACAACGGCGCCCCATCTCACGCGTGCTGACTCCTATGTTCGCCAACCCGCATACAAACGCGTGGATGTAGGCCTCAGCTACGAACTCGTGGGCAAAGAGAACAGGCCCGAGAGCGGCTTGTTCAGCCATTTCAAGGAAATCTGGCTGGGTCTGGACTGCTTTAACCTCATGGACATCTCCAATGTGAGCAGCTACTATTGGGTGACCGATGTGAATGATATCCAGTACGCGGTTCCCAACTACCTGACCCGTCGTCAACTCAATGTCCGCCTCTCGGCCAGCTTCTGACACAGATGCTGTTGAATATTGATTAAGAAGCTACCATGGCATAAAAACCTGTAGCTAAAAGGTGAAGAACAAAAAGTTTTTATTATCTTTGCCCACTGACAGACAGTAGAATTATTATCAACCAATAAAAAGAACCAAAATCATGGCAAAACCTTATGTTATCGGAATCGACATGGGCGGCACGAACACTGTTTTCGGCATCGTTGACGCCCGAGGAACAGTGCTCGCAAGCAGTTCCATCAAGACCGCAAAGCACAGCGACTTCAATGATTACATCGACGAGCTGCACACCGAGTTGACGCGTCTGATGGAGGACAATGACGCTGTTGACAAAATCAATGGCATCGGTATCGGCGCCCCCAACGGCAACTATTACACGGGCCTGATTGACCAGGCTCCCAACCTGCCCTGGCCCACCCCCATTCCTCTGGCAGAAATGGTAACTAAGAAGTTCGGCATCCCTTGTCTGGTGACCAATGACGCTAATGCTGCCGCCATCGGCGAGATGACCTATGGCGTGGCTCGCGGCATGAAAGATTTCATCATGATCACGCTGGGCACCGGTGTGGGCAGCGGTATCGTGGTAAACGGCCAGATGGTCTATGGCCATGACGGTTTTGCCGGCGAGCTTGGTCATGTGATTGTGAAGCGCACTAACGGCCGCGTTTGCGGTTGTGGACGCACAGGTTGTCTGGAGGCCTATTGCTCAGCCACGGGCGTGGCACGCACGGCACGAGAGTTCCTGGAGTTGCGTGACGAGCCGTCAAAGCTGCGTGAGTATGACATCGAGGCGATCACCAGCAAGGATGTGTATGACTGCGCAGTAGCAGGCGACAAGCTGGCCAAGGAGATCTTCAACTACACGGGCACCATCCTGGGCGAGGCATTGGCCGATTTCACCAATTTCTCAAGCCCTGAGGCCTTTGTGCTGTTCGGCGGCCTGACCAAGAGCGGCGACCTGATCATGAATCCCGTGAAGGAAGCTTTTGATCGCAATGTGCTGGGCATCTACAAGGGCAAAGTGAAAATCCTCATCAGTGAGCTCAAGGAGAGTGACGCTGCCGTGCTGGGCGCCAGTGCCCTGGGCTGGGAAGTAAAAGAATAACCTATCGGCTGTCATGAAGAGGATAATTCCAATCGTTTTGCTGGCCATCATCGGCTGCTGCATCGTTTCATGCACCGGAGAGAAAAACGGGACTAAGGAGACAAAGGAAACTCCCGTAGAGGCTATCTACAAGTTTGTACAAGTGCTTCCTGACGGGGCTGAACAGTGTGAGGACCTAAAAGCCAAAAATGACACTGATGCGCTGAACCTGTATTTTGAGCGCATGGAAAAAGTACTCATGGATAACATCGACAAGAAGGAGCAGCCATTCAAGGCGATGTACATCATTTCTCCCAACGGCGATACGCTTAATACCGATGAGAAGCTGATGGAATCCATGATGGAAAAAACAGGCCCTACTATGATGGTTTCCAGCAAGGAGATACAGCTTTGAGGTCTCAAATGACTTAACAACCACTGATCAACATCGGTGGCAAACACAAGAAACCCCGCACCAGTTGGCGCGGGGTTTCTTGTTCATTAGTATTCGTTTAATCGCGAGTAATTATCGTGTGCGATTATTCTTCGGTCTTGGGAGCCTCTTCGGCAGCGGGAGCTTCAGCTACAGGAGCCTCGGCTACAGGAGCCTCGGCTGCGGGAGCGGCGGCTGCAGGAGCAGCGGCTTTCTTGCGGCTGCGGCGGGTCGTCTTCTTAGCGGCGGCCTTCTCCTGGCTCTTAGCCTCGAGCATAGCCTCGTTAAAGTCTACGAGCTCAATGAAGCAGGTCTTGGCGTTGTCACCCAGACGGTTGCCGAGCTTGAGAATGCGGGTGTAGCCACCGGGACGGTCGGCCACCTTAGCGGCAACGGTCGAGAACAATTCCTTGACGGCCTCCTTGTTCTGGAGGTGCTTGAAGACGAGGCGGCGCGATGCGGTAGTGTCGTCCTTGGTCTTGTTGATCAGGGGCTCGGCATACATGCGCAGGGCTTTAGCCTTGGCGAGGGTCGTGACAATGCGCTTGTGCATGATGAGGGAGATGGTCATGTTGGCCAACATGGCATCACGATGGGCGCTCTT
>JAFZSS010000023.1 GCA_017619255.1 Muribaculaceae bacterium | reverse complement strand
TCCTGAGCCGTCACATCGGGCGCCTTGTGTGACGCCTTCAAGAACGGGAACACCACAATCGTCTCATTACCCTCAAACTCCTTCTTCGTCGTCTGGGGAACAATCTTCTCGGCGGGAAAATCCGCACCATATAACTCCTTTACAGCCAGCGCAGTAGCCTCGGCCAATATTTGATCAATCGACATAATCTATCGCAGTTTTAATAATCCAAGGTGCAAAGGTACAAAAAAGACTTTAGACTTTAGACCTTAGACCTTGGATTTAACTTGAGATCTCACACAATTCATCGAATAACGCCAGACCTGAGTTCCTTGCTTAAGGTCTCTAAGGTCCCTAGAGTCATTAAGGTCCTTATGGACGCTAACTCCTCATTCCTAACTCTTGACTTCTAGCTCGTTTCCTCGCTCGTCGGTGATGAGGCCGAGGGTGGTGTACCAGATGCGGCCGGTGATGGGGGCGCCGGGGAAGATTTCGCGCAGCTTGTCGATATACCCTCTCACCTGGTGGCAGTATTTACTGTCATTGCGCTCACCGCTCTTGTAATCGATGACAACGATCTGGCCGTCGGGGCGACGCACGATGCGGTCGGGACGCTGGTTTTCGATTTCGCCCCACGACTTGCCGGCAGAGGTGATGGTGCGCTCGCTATAGACCTTGTTGGCTGGGTCGAACCAAGCGGCAACAGGTCCGGTTCCTGACAGGATGGGCTCACGCACACGGGCATTGACATTGTCGAGACCGCATGGGTCGCTCGGGTCATCAGTGATAATGCCATGCTTGACGGCATCGGCGATAACGCGGTCCACATCGTGGCAATCACCGATGCGACTCAGCAGGCTGTGCAGACGGATACCGGCCTTGATTTGGCTGCTGGAAGCATGGTCCAGCCTTACCTTGATGCTCGGAGGAACAGGGGTGACAGGATAGCAGGTGATATCGACCGGCGTGGCCACCACTTTCTTGGGTGGGCGCTTGGCCTCCAACTGCTCACGCGAGGAGATTTCACCATATTCAAACCAATCCTCATCCCCTTCCCTCACGGGCCTCAGCAGCCCTCCCTGAGTGGCAAAGTCACTTAACAGCCCCGTCAGGCGTTTGTCAATATTTTTATCCTCGGTTGACTCTGCAAAGATGTGCAGTTCGGAGCAGGGCCTCGTGAAGGCGACATAGGTCTTATTGAGGTTGTCAATCAGCAGGTCGGTCAACTGTTTATCGAGGAATGCCTTGCCCTCTTCCCGCAGCGTGTAGTACTCATCCAGTTTCATCAGGTGGTTCTTCATCACGCTGAGCAGCGGCGGCACGATGTCCTTGTCCAGGTCGTCCGTATCGATGGGCAGCGACTTCAGCACATCGATAAACGCATTCTTAGGTATCCAGTAGCGTTCCATGTTCTGCCCGTTGCCCTCGAGGTACCACTTGCCAAACGGGATGATGACGCAGTCAAACTCCAGTCCTTTGGCCTTGTGGATGGTCATCACATTGATGGCATCACCGCTATCGGCACTGCTCACGGCCAACTTGCCCTTCTTCTCATCCCAATATTTGAGGAACTCTCGCACGCTGCCGCCATTGTTCTGGGAGGAGAATTTCATCACCTCGTCCTGGAAGGCCATCAGGAATGTCGTCTCGCGGTTCACATCGGCACATGCCGCGGGATCGTCCTTGAAACGCGCGATGATGTTCTCGACGATGCTCACCAGCGTTGTGAGTTCATAGCCCGACGGCAACAAGGTCGCGAGTTCAGCGGCATAGTCCTTCTCGCCCAAGTCCCCCTGTCCTTCAGCGCCCTGGCACTTGGGGGTCATCGTCAGGCTTTTGACAAGCAGTTCACCGTTAGCGACGGCGTCGTCACCACGGGCCGTGACGGCCTCGATGAAAGTGTTCATCGAACTGTACAGGCGCTGGTCAGCAGCCCGCTTTTTCTGCATGTTCACGGCATAGCGGTCATCGGTATCGTCATCATCCTCTCCCGCCGTGAACTGGCTGATGTCGATAAAGCGAAGCATGGCGATGATACGGCGGATGATAGGCGAATTGTTCAGCAATAACGACTCACCTGAGATGATGTTGATTCTTGGACCCGTCGTCTGCTGATTATGGTTGAGGATACATTCCACGATAGCATTGCCCTCGCGGTTGGAGTTCACCAGCACACCTATCTTGCCCCAATCAAAGCGCTCATGCAGCTTGAGCAGATAGTCGGGCAACACATCGAGCACATCAACATCGTCTTGGGCGGCAGCACCGTCAACGCCATCAGCGCCATCGGGAGCGGCAACACCTTGGTTATGAAGCATACGCTTGTAGTCGCCGAGCATCACCCGCACATAGCCGGGCACCTTCTTCTCGTCGATATCCTTGGGGAAACCCTGTTTCACATCCTTATAGGTCTCCACAACCGTGGGCACGCCACTGAAGCGTTCCCGCATAAAAGTGAACAGCGTGTTGTTGAACTCGATGATGCGGCGCGAACTGCGGTAATTTATCGATGCCGGAGCATCAGGATCAACAGGCGGCTGGTAGATATCATTGCGGTACTCCTTATCCACCTTCTCGCGGAATACCGACGGGTCGGCATTGCGGAAACGGTAAATCGACTGCTTGGCGTCACCGATGAGCATATTGAAATTGCCGTTGTCGAGGCTCTCGTGCAACAACCCCTTGAAGTTCTCATACTGCTTGGTGCTCGTGTCCTGGAACTCGTCGATCATGAAATGGGCGATGGTTGTTCCCACACGCTCATACACGAAGTCCGAACCGCTATCGAGCACGGTGCCGATGAGTTCATTGGTGTCGCCGATGAGGATGGAGTTGGTCTCATGACGGTAATCCTCCAGAAATTTGTCAATCGTTGCCAATAGACCCAGTAAACCCAGGTTGTCCTCTATGTCCTGCAGGAACTTCTCTACCGTAATCAGCTGAAACTGCTGCAGCAACAAGCGGGTGACATGGTCAACGACTGTGGATTCGACATTGGCCTTCTTGGAAAACTGTGTACTAACCTTATCATCCTTCTTCTCATTAACCTCTTTGAGAAAGCCTTCCTTGAACGGCTCCAACTCGCCTGTCTGATACCAATTCTTCAATGTGAAATTCAGCAGGCCTGTCGTCCCATAGGGCTCCAAGACCCCACGCAGCTCCCTCAAGCCATCGGCAGCCCTTTCCCGGGTACGCTCCACCAGGGTTTTCATCAGTTTTTTAAATGCGGCTATCTTACTGAAATCGCACATGTAGCGGCCATCCTCATAACGGCCCAAATAGTCACGCACCGCCTTCATGCAGGCGCGGAACAGCTCACTGTTAATCTGCTTGGCAAAAGTCAACAGATCGCCGCCGTCATCAAAGAATTTCCACTTCTTCTTCTCCACATCGCCGCGGATAAGATGACGCTGGTAATCCTTGACCCAGATGTCCACCGGAGTGGGCTGGCCCGTCTTGCCCAACGACAGCAGGAACTTGTGCACCGCCATGCGCACTGCATAGTCCTCCTCGAGCTGGATATCGTAATTGAAGTCGCGGTCCAGCTCACGCGCGAAGTTGCGCAGCACACTCTGGAAGAACGAGTCAATCGTGCTCACATTGAAATTGCTGTAGTCAAACAGCAACTCATCCAACGCATGCCGTGCCAACTCGCGCACACGCGCCTCGTTCATCCCGGGCAACTTAGCGAACTCGTCCAGGTAATCGCTCTCGACACCCTCTTGAGCCAGGCAATAGAGCTCCTTGACGATGCGGTCTTTCATCTCGGCGGTCGCCTTGTTGGTAAAGGTGATGGCGAGCAACTGTCGATGGGCATTAAGCATGCGGTCATCGTCCTGCTGTCGGCGAGGGAGCACATTGCCGCTGTCATCAGTGTAAAACAGCAGATGCTTGATGTACTGCTGCGCCAGTTTATAGGTCTTGCCCGAGCCCGCCGATGCCTTCATCACCAGCATGTTGCGGCGGTGAGTGGGAGTGTTGCTGTTCCTGTCGTTCATAGTTTAATGTATCTCGTTATCTGGAAACTGATGTCTTGAGGCTCATATCACACGCGCCTTGAAACCCATGGCCACGAGCTGATCAAGCACGCGTTGGCGGAAATCGCCCTGAATCAGGATTTCCCCGCCACGGGCACTGCCGCCCACGCCCAAGCTGCGCTTGAGCTGCGAGGCCACCTGCTTGAGCGACTCGTCGTCACAGACAAAACCCGTGACAATGGTAGCCTGCTTGCCGCCACGACCCTTGCGCTCAAGCACGATGTCGAGGCGCTGGCCGCCCTGCTGCTCCCGGGCATCGGCCCTGGTCGTCTGCTCCACAGCTGTTTCAGGCGTTGTGTTTTCCTCGTCAGCGGGCATGTTGAATGCCTTACCCAGAGCCTCTTTCCAGTCAATGTTATTCATAGTGTTCAATCTTTTTTTGGGAATTTGCATCTCCCAAATTAAACCTTTCTGCTTGTCTAACATCAAAGGTACAAAATTTCGGCGAATTATTGGCACCAAAAGTCAAAAATTCACTGTCATGCAACAAAATTCATCAAAAAACGCTTTTCATTTCAAATAAAAGCACTACTTTTGTCGAACTGTTTACTTATAGCATTATTAACTTTTTTACTTTAAATTTGTACTAATATGGCTTATGTAATTTCTGATAGCTGTGTAGCATGTGGCACCTGCCAGTCAGTATGTCCCGCCGATGCCATCAAGGAAGGCGACATCTACTCGATCGATCCCGACACCTGCTTGGATTGCGGTACTTGTGCTGACGCTTGCCCCACCGGCGCAATCGCTCCCGGCGAGTAATACTACATCGTTTACTGGAAAAACAGTTTTGCGGCTGCCCCTCCTGTGGTGCAACCGCATTGTTTTATTGGGGAAGAATCATCGACTGTTATTGAGATAACGGGATAGAACAAGGACGCGCGGGAGAGTTCTCCCGCGCGTCCTTTGTTTCTTGCACAGCAAGCCGGTTTAGTTGCCGGAGGTCTTGAGGGCATCCAGCACGATGAGCTTACTGATCGGGGTGCCACCGAAGTTGGAACCGTCATGATAGGTACCGAAGTAACGGTACAGGCCAGCGGGAACCTTGTTGCCATTCATGTCCGTCATGTTCCAAGCCACGGGGAAACTGTTGGTGGTGGTCTTCCACACAAGCTTACCGGTGGCGTCGGTCACGCGGACGATGACTTCGGGCCTGCTGGTGAAACTGGTCTCGAGGTCAAAGTTCACCTCTCCGTCCAGGAAGGCGGGCAGCTTATCGGCTTTTAATGTCGCCGTACCACTCTGACCAACAAGGAAGGTGATGGTCTGGGTGGCGCTGTTGCCCAACAGGTCATAGACAGTGTAGGTCAAAGTGTGCAGACCCTCGGTCAAGTTGCTCAGCGGGAACTCGATATTCACAGTCTTGCCTTCGTCAGACACATTAATATAGCTCGAGATGTCGCTGAAGGACTGTTTACCATCGTCCAGCACAAGCTTCATATCCTTGTCACCTGAATATGCCTGCAAGTTGATGCCCTGGTCGTCGGTAGCACTGATGTACAGTATCGAGTTTGCGCCCACGGCATCACCCTCGGCAAAGACAGTCTGGTCATTGACATACATACTGGTAATCACTGGTGCCTGGGTGTCGGTAATGGCCACACTCTCATCATAGGGAAGCATCGTGATATTGCGGGTGAAGCCATTGACCATGGCTGATGTATTGTCCTTGTGGGCATAAACACGCAACTCGACTTTTTCGTTCGTGGCCAACACCTTACTCGGAACGATGACATAAGCGTTGAACACGCCGTTCACTACACGACCATCGACCTCGGCGAGTTTAGCACGGTTGAACATGATGTCGCGGGTCACCGGATTGGAGTTTACATTAAAGGTGAGCGTGGTGAACACATCCTCTTTATCATAGAGCGTTACCGTGGCATCACCATTGAAGCTCGTGTCAAGATTGCCTTCGCCGTCAAGCACCTGAGCCTGAACCTGGAACTTCATCAGCGGGCTAATCTCTGCCACAGCACTGCTGTTGGACATATTGGTGCCGTTCACTTGAGTGATGTTGAACAGCGACACAGGATAGTTCACCCTGATGGCCGGGTCACCCAGCAGGAAGAAGGACATCTTGTTGGTATTGGATGTGGTAAAGCCCAACTTACTTTGTTTGTAGGCCTCACCCAGCGTGGTCATCTGGCCTGTGCTGGCATTGCTGAACAGAGCCGTCAGGAAGAACTTGTTCAAGCGGTCATTGTCCGAGGCATACACCATGCGCGACGAGGTCAGCAAGGCGATAGCACCGCCATCACGCTTGTGGAACATCAGCTCGGCAATACCGCGGGTATCGCCGTCATAGTGGGCAACATCACAGCATGCAGTGGACATGATGGGCAGGTGGCGGAAGTTGCAACGCGCCACATCACCTGTGGTCCACAACTTGTTGCCCCTGGTAATCGAGCCAGGACCGGCATGGCCAACATAGGTGGCGAAGTACACACCGTCCTTCAATGTGTTGTTCAGCAACTGCTTGGCCTCAGTAGCCGTCTTGCGGTTAATGGCGACAGTTGGCTGGTCGGTGCTGCGGGGATACATCGAGTTGTGGATGGTCTGCACATGCATACCCGTACCCAAATCGTTGTCGATCATGTTCTTATAGCCCTCGCCCTGGAACATGTGCATGCCTTGGTCGGGAGCGTCAGAAATCACTAGGGTATTGTTGCGCCACACGCCATAGTCGGGATTGGCGTAATATTCCACGAGTTTGTCAATGTCACTGTCGGCCTCATTGGCGTCGGCGCTGGTGATGCGGCCCACACCGATGGTCAACTGGTCACCAGTGATGCTCGAACCCGAATTGTCGGCCAGGAAGCCGAAGAAGTCATCAGATGTGAATGAGAAATCTTCATAGTTGCTGCAATCACTCTGGTAAGTGAGCAATTGGCCCTCATGCTTACCCAGAAGCTCACGGTTATCATGGTTACCGGTACCTAACAGCAGCAAGTGTTTGAATTTGTTGCTGTCGCGGTCATACAGCATCTTGCACAGCAAGCGATAGGCCATCGCGTCACGCGTGCCACTTGAGAACTCGTTGAAGACCTTCTCCTGGTCCACCACAGCTACATCGATGCCGTCGATAGCGGTATGCAGATCAGCGATGCGCTGGCCTTGGGCCATCATGGACTTATCAGTGATGATGAGCAACTCGGGAACGGCCATTCCATGCAGGTTCTGGTTCTCCACTGTCTCATAGTCACCAATCTTCTTCAGCGTCTGACTGGGGTCAAATGCCATATACATCGATGAGGTCGCACTTGATGTGCAGAAGTAGATACCTTCCCCGGTCTCGTCATTGTAAGTCCCCAAAGGCATCTCCATCGGATAACTGGGGTTATTGATATTCCATACCACCAGTGAGCTCGGAGCATTGGGCAACTGGAAACGCTCATTGCCACGGGTTGTGCCGTATCCCATGAGCAACTGGCCGTCATTCCCCTCGGTAATGATGTTCTCACGCTTATAGGTCAGAATAAACCAGTCCAGCATACACAAGGTATAAGTCACATCCTCGCTCGTGCATTTGAGATAAGGCTCAAACTGGCCATGCTCCGACGGATGAGTGAGCTTCATCTGGCCATAGGGCGATGCGTAGTTATACAACACATTCTGTGCAGGCACATTGATACGCGCCTGTGTGGTCATGAAATTAGTGGAGTCCACACCACCATCGCTATACAGGATGGCGTTGGCATAGGTGAGCGCAGAAGCATTGGCGGCAATCATGGTTTGCAACACAATGGTACTGTCGACAAGACCGGGCAAGTAGTAGTCCACCAATAAGTGGCCATTAGAGAAGTCTTCACCCAGCAAATCCTTACCGGAGTTAGTCACCGACAGCAGCTCTTTCTCATGATGAAAATAGTTGAGACTATAGGGTCTGTCTTGGTAGTTGGTCACCGTCACCGTCGGTTTTTTATTGGGCTTGGTGTCGGCGTAGGTGTCTTCAGAAAGGAAATAGTGACCCACCTGGGAATAGGGATTGAACACACGCGTGAAGTGAGGTGTTGTGGACGGGTCGGTGATAGAATAAGCGATTGGACCACGAGCATAAAAACAAATCTTGTCATCCATGCGCAGGATAGGCACACGGATCAAGTCGTCCGGGGCCTGTCCGTTGAGCACCTCATTGATGCGGCTACCGCCAGAGCCGAACACCTTGACCTTGGCAGGGTTGTTAAAGCCCATGTCGCGGAGTTCATCGTAAGTGATCTCATACATACCGCTCTCGGAAATGGTGAATTTCACCCAGTAACCCGTAGCAAGCCGCGAAGCGTTAGCATAGGATGACGCATTGAAAGCATTGGCGGCAAAGCCACAGCAGATGGCCATCAGCGCCACGCAAGCGAGTTGAAGTTTAGTCAGTTTACTCATATCTCTTGTTTATAGTTTATTTCAACTTTGATGTATATCTCGTTTCTTGTCGTTATCGTTGTTGACGCAGTGGTGAGCGTGTCACATTCTCACTTTCACATCAAGGACAGGTTGGCCGCCCACCAGCGCTGTCAAGCGGTTGCCCGCGGTAAGTCTATGACCTGACCCGGCGTCACCGGTGAACAGCAGGTCACCCATCTTGATGCTGCATCTGATGCTCACGCTCGCCAGCAGCTCGTCCAGCGGCCGCCGCATGTCAGCCAGGCAATGACGCGACACCACCTCGTCGTCAATCCTCAGTTCCAGCACCTCGTGCAGGGCATCGGCAACAGATGTCGTTTCTACCCAGTCGCCCACGATGGCGGCCCCGTCAAAGGCTCGGTCCAGCGCCGACAGGGCGGGCTGGTCGCTGCACTGGGCCATCACGCTGAAACCAGCGGTGAAAGCATTCCAGTAACGGTGGGCAAACTTCGGCGCAATCGACTTGCCCAAGCGGCCCATGCGCACCACAATGGTCGGTGTCGCCACAAAGTGCTGCGCAAAATCAGGCAAAAAGAACGGCCTGCCTGTGAACAGAATTGACGAGTCGGCCATGAGGTAGCTCTGGAGGGTCTCTTCCCCACTACCGTAGTTTCCTGTAAAGCCGATGACTTTCATGTCACAAATTCAATATCCAATCAGGACATTAACCGTTTTTTGTCTCAACGCTTGTCTTATGCATCCTGTTGTAGATGATGGCCAAGTGAGCATAGATTGATGTGTTGGCAATCACCACATCCTCGGGCGCTTTAATGCGGTAAGGTGTGAAGTTCCACAATGCCGTCATCCCGCTGGCAATAGCCAGATCGGCGGCTTCCTGGGCGTTCTCCACGGGCACAGTGAGAATAGCAATCGACACGCCGTGCTGGCGTTGCCAGGCCGCCAACTCATCGATGGCATATACCGGCACGCCGCCCACACACTGACCGATGACATCGCTGCGCACATCAAAGCCCGCCACAATGTTCAAGCCATAGTTTTCCAAGCCGTGATCCTGCATCAATGCCGTGCCCAGACTACCGGTCCCGATAACCACCGCATCGTGGTGGCTGTTGAAACCCAAGAAATCCTCAAGCTCGGTCACCAGGCTGCGAACCTCATAGCCGATGCGTGTCTTGCCCCTGATGTTCAGGAACGACAAGTCCTTGGCAATCTGGGAAGACTGCACATTCAACTCCTTGGAGATCTGTGTCGAGGACACATACTCGACATGTTGATTGTCAAGCATGCGCACATAGGACAGATACCACGGCAAGCGCCTGATAGTGGGCTCGGGCAGTATGGTTCTGTTCTCACTTATCCTGGTCATATTCATCTTACAAGGATGCAATTAACCTACAAAATTACCTCAATTTTTCTTACATCAAACAAAATTAGCTCCATTTTTATAAAAAACGGAGCCAATTTTAACAAATGTTATGTCTTGAATGTACCCACAATAAGGCACGGTTGTCACTCTCCTGTGACGGCCAGTTTCTTGGCCTTGGTGGCTTCCTTGATGCCGTCGGTCGTGATGGTCGCACGGTAGACATAGATGCCACGCGGCACACGGCGACCCGACACATCGGTAAGATCCCAAGTGACAGGCGTTGAGGTATACATGTCGCTGCGGCCCGATTGTGTCGCGCTCCACACGCGGCGCCCCATCAGGTCATACACCTCGATGGTCACCGTCACCACGGCATCGGGGCGATTGTGCTTCACATAGAAGGAGGTCTCGACGCTGGCGGGATTGGCAGCGCAATAAACATCGGCAATCTCAGGAGCGAGTCCGTTGACGACATTGAAGTTGATGGTTTTCTCACCCACATTGTTATAAACATCCCACACGCGCAGACGCAGGGTGTGCGGGCCCGGCGACAGGTCATTGAGCTGGTAGGTGATGTTGCCCAAGGTGCCCGTCTGGGCAAACTGCGGGGTATAGTAGCTCACCAGGTCGTTGAAGCTGATGGTGCCGTCCAATGTCAATGTCATGTTGTGACCTATGCCCGCCGACGAGAAGTTCACGCCGCTCTCATCACTCACTGTGGCCAGCAGCAGGGGCGACTCATTGACCTCGGCACCGTCGACGAATTTGTCATCGTTCAGGTTCATGACGATGATATTGGGACCGATGGTATCACCCACCAACTCATCCTCATAGCCATAGATGTAGAAGTTGCTGTTGCAGCCCTTTGCCTCCAATGTGTCACGGCTGTCATAGGCATACAGGTTAATCAGCGCAGGACTGTAGTTGTCATACTCGTTGTTCACCTCGCTGGGAATGATGACGCGCACGGTGAACCGGCCACCGACGACGGTGTCGACATTAATGGCCAGGCGGTTGAGACGGTCTTGATAAGTGAACTCCTTACCCTCTTCTCCGTAGCCATGAGTGGTGATGGATTGTTCGGCATCAAACAGCGTGGAAACGACCGAACCGTTGAAATTGGTTGCCAATTCCCCGCTCAAGTTCAGAATCTTGCCGCCGAACTCCACTTGCTCACGCGCCTTGAACACCGGCATGTTCACAGTATCCACGGGTTGACCATTGATGGTCTCCACCTCAATATGATAGGGGGCGTAAGCCAATCTCATGGCGGGGTCGCCAAAGACAAAGAAGCGGCGGTTGTTGTCTGAACTTGTGTTGATGGAGTTCTTGGCCAGACGCAAGATGTCACCGACGCGGCGGGGCTTGCCTTCCACATCAGGAGAGAAGATAAACAAACCCAACTTAGCGCTCAGAGCCCCGTTATTGGAAACATAGGCCAAACGCGGCGGGCAAAGCAAGGCAATAACGCCGCCGTTGGCATTGAGATACATCAGCTCGCCTGACGAAGTGATGGAGTTGTCAAAGCGACAGTACTCACAAGTCGCGGCATAAAGCACGGGCAAGTGCTTGTAGAACAACTGCGTTTCAACATCAGAACGCATAAGCAGACCCTCTCCAGTCCAGTTCTGCGTGCTGGCATGGCCGATGTAACTCCACCATAAAGCGCCTTCATTCAGCGTTGTGAACAATTTGGTGCGGGCATCAGGATAAGAACGCGAGCCACCGTTGCTCACAGCCGTGAAAGCATCGATATAAACACGGTTGAACACGATGTCATTGCCGCCGTTTTGACGCGCGACCTCAACCATGAGTGAATCCTGCTGCATATGGACGCCGTTGTTCTCGTCGTCGGCAACCATCAACGCTTGATTCTTCCAGGCGCCATAGGAGGGCTTGCTGACATAGTTGACGAGTTTGTTGACCGCCGTGCGAGCCTCGCTTGTGCTGCGCACAATCATGCGGCCCACGGCAATATCCATCTTTTCGGATGCATCGACGCCAGACTCGTCACTCAACACTCCGAAAAAGTCATCGCTGGTGATGGATGTGCTCTCCAACTGGCTTTCAGTGGTCTGCCAAGTCAACAAGTGGGGGAAGTTAAGCACATTGGCGTTCACTCCCACCAGGCGGTTGTCATAACTGCCGCCGCCCAGCAGCAACAGGTAACCCAGTTTGTGCCCGTCTTCCGAGGCACCACGGTCATAGAACATCTTGCACAAGCGGCGGTAGGCCATGGCGTCCTGGGTGCCACTGGAGAACTCGTTAAATACCTTCTCGTGGTCCAGCACGAGCACCCTGAAGTGGTCATATTTCTCGTGAAGCGTGGCCACGCGTTTAGCCTCGCTCAGATAAGCGCTGGGCGCCAGGATGATCATGTCGGGGACAGGCTCGCCGTGAATGTTCTGGTTATCGATCTCGCCCAGGAATTCAGGATGAGAATAAGTGCCTGACTCGTCAAAGGCCACAAACTCCCGGCGTCCTGATGTGGCAGGGCTGAAGGTGATGCCGCCCTCATTACTGGTGGTATTGAGTTGAACAAGCGCAAAGGGCTTAGTCACATCCCACACCCTTGTCGAGGAACCGCAGTTGGTCAAACGGTAACTCTTGCTTGAACTGGCTTCCTGATAGCCGAAAGCAAGGCTGCCGTTGCGCAGTGCCAGCGGCCGCTCATAGTTGACAGTGATATAGTCCAGACGCGCCAGGTTAACGGTGCCGTTGCACGAATAGGATAATGTATAATCCAAATCCTCTGTACCCTCGAGCGTGAAGGTCTTCAGTCCATTATGCAAGCCGCTGTAGTGATCGTGCTGGAGCGATGTGTTCGCATTCATCAAATCATTGTCTGTCACGGGGATTGGCGTGCCATTATAACTGAACGCCACCGTACTTTTAGCGCCAACGGTCTGGGCACCAAACCCGGTATAAACCCTGACAAGACTGCCGTCCACTAACCCATCAAGCTTGAACTTGAATGTCTGGTTCTTGTCTGATACAAAACTTTCGCCCAGGTACACACGCCCCGTCTCACCAGGGTTGATGATATCTTGCTCGTGAAAGAGGCGCTCGAGATAGGTCGTCACCGTACTGCCGGCGGGGGAATTGTCGGCTTTGGCAATCTCGACATCACTGAAGCGGCTGTCATTGGTCACGAAGTAGCTGCCCGAATTAGCATAGGGATGCTGGATTTGAAGATGGCTGATATATGAGCCATAACGCCTCCAGGTTGTCGGACCCTGGGCATAAAACAGGATGCTGCCCTCGGCGCGCACCACGGGCACCTGAGGCAAGTCATCGACATAGTTGTCGCCAAGCATCGTCTCACTCAACGGCGCGCCGCCGTAACCAAACACATGAATCTGTGACAGGTCGCTGCCCAAGCCCCAGTCGCGGATGTCATCGGCGGTAATCTGGTAGATACCGCTTTCCTTCACCGCAATCTTGACCCACTTGCCGCTGACCAGCTTGCTGGACTCGGCATAGTAACTCTTTTCCAGTGCGTGAGCATTTATAGCAAAGCAGGCCAGCACCATAACGGGCACAACCATGCGGACGAAATATCTCATCATCTTTTTCATCGTTATTGTTTTAACCTTATAACGATTTTTTGCTTTTTTTATTGCACAATGACCAGCGATTACCCTATCGACGGCACGGAGACAGTGATATAATGGCCTGCCATCAAGCGGTTGGTCAAGCGATAACGGCGTTCACCGCAGTAGCCGTAAAGGACAGTCTCATCGTCATTAACGGTGAACGGTTCCAGACAGATGCCATCGGTCCAGTCGATGGCGCTGTTGCGCTCGGCCTTGATGATGGCTTCTTTGGCCGTCCAAGCGATGACATGTGCAGCCAGGTCGTCAGGATTGATAAATTGTTTTTCTTTGGCATTCAGAAACTTATCGCGGACTCTCAATACCTGCGCGCGATCCGTCGGCTCAGCATCCAGCCCGACGACAGCTTCCCCGTTGAGGGCCACAGCCACCAGTCGCATCGTGTGGGTGATGCTGATGCGAACTTCGCTGCCCTCAATCATCGGCGCTCCCTGCTCGGTATAGGACAAGGTCACGGGATGTCCCAAGGCATGACACAGCAGCAGCCGCTCGGCCGCTTTCTCGCGCTGCCGCTTGACCGGCAGATCCATCAAGTCCTCGACAGGAATCCCCTCTCCCCGGCACATCGCCAGCAACAGTGGCGCCTCCTCATCGATTCGCCACACCAGCACACGCGTGCCTCCTGCATATGTCATTTCTTCAATCATTCCCGCCTGAAAAACGCTTCAATCTGATTTAGGACATCTGGGGCTTAATAACACTCCTAATTCCTAACTCCTAATTCCTAATTTTTCCTAGCCGACGCCGTTTTTGGCGAGTTCGATGCGGGTGAGGGCGTTTGGGTTGTCCTCGCTGGCGGCGATCCAAGAACGGTAGCGACGACGGTTGACGAAGCGCTCGACCAGATAGGCCAGGATGAACATCACGGGCACCTGAATCCACAGCATCCAGTAGTAGTGCTGCACCTGGTAGAGGGTGGCGCCGTTGGTCTGCATAAGGACATAGCCGTTGGCCATCCAAGTGCTGGGCACACAGTCACCCACGAGCCACCAGAACCTCGACATCAGATAACGGGGCCATGATACGCCGGCAAGGAAGATAAATATCACTGACGAGAACACGAAAAGCAAGAACACGCTCTCGCGCTCGTTGACGACGGCCGACAAGGTCTGTCCCATGAACGAGACGGCGATGACAAAAGGCACTACAAGACAGATGATGTGCAGGATATCACCATTCTGCGGGAAGCCGAACATCAACGGCACATAGTGCAAAACATAGATGATGGGCAGCACATAGATGATCTGATGGCACATCATCTTGCCGATGACGGTTGCACCGGGGCTGGCCTCGACAGCCATCGGGTCACGACCACCGTTACGACGACGGCGCTCGATGCTGCCGCCGTGCAGCATGGCGATACCCAATATCATACTCTGCTGCAAGACCAAGGGCAGGATGAACAGAAGCACTGCGCTGGCAAGACCCATGGCGGGATTACCCACGGGGACTTGCTTGTTCTCGACGATAGATCCGCTCATGTTGAGCACCGGTTCGACAACGGCCGCCATTTTCTCGTTACCCATCGCTTGGGTAACATTGGCCAGGGCGGTAAACATCGCCTTATAGCGCATCATCACGCTCATGTCGCAATAGAGCGACACATGAGCCTGCTCGCCACGACCTGCACACTGGGCGAAGTCGCGCGGTATCTGTATGATGCCGTAGCATTTCTTTTGGTGCATGGCCTCCTGGGCTTCCTGCATGTTGGCTGCATATCCCACGATAGCGACCTCTTGGGTGGCATCGAGACGACGCACTAAATCGCGGCTCAAGGCGGTGCGGTTCTCGTCAACGACCACGACACGCTCGTTGCGCACCACCTCGGGGTTATAGATGAGCGCATACAGTACTGGATAAGCGAGATTAAGCACCACAAAGAAGATGACGACGCCGGAATCGCGGAACACGAGCAACAATTCGCGTCCGCACACTCTCAGCACCTGAATAAACCACAGGAAAAGACGGCTATGTTTCAGTTTATCAGTCATATCGTCAAGGCACATAAATGGGGTTCATGCACTCCTTCTTCAACCGCCATGACAGCAGCATAGGCAGAATCGTGAACCCGATGAGTGCAGCATAATAAAACCTTGAATAATACAAGTCGATGCCATTCAAAGCCTGATCCACCATGATGAGGAAATAGTACTTGATGGGCACCACAAATCCCAACGCCTCAACCCAAGGATACATCGCTTCCTGAGGCAGG